>JAAFHK010000014.1 GCA_013297565.1 Cytophagales bacterium | reverse complement strand
AAAAAGCCGCTTTCACGACTGTATAAAGGTCTTTTACAGGCGGTTTATTCGCATCATAAGTGAGCAAATTGACCGAACCAAAGTGCATTTGATACCAAAAATGCCACAAATGGACAACCAAAAACAGTAAAATCACACTTCCCAAAATTCCCATATTTAGGGAACGCCACTTGGCATTGTCGCTTGATTTGGGGTAAGCGTAACCCACAGGACGGGCGGCGCGATTTTTTTGCGTAAGCAAAATAGCTTGCACAATGTGCAAAGCAATAAAAAAGAAATTCAGGTAAGAAATAATCCGAACAGGCGGAAAAGTTGCCATAAATTGGGCATATTCGTTAAAGGCTTGCCCTCCGTCCGATTTTAATAATTGGAAATTGCCTGATAAATGCATCACCAAAAAAAGTACAAGAAATAATCCCGTAAGTGCCATCACGATTTTTTGCCCTATCGAACTTGTAAGGGTTCGGACAAACCAATTCGAACTTGAAATAGTATTATTCATATATAAAATATGTTTTTTTGTTTGTAATAAAAAAATAAATCATTTTGCACAAATGTATATACTGAATAAATATAAAACAAAAAAAGTTTTATTTCATTTGTATTCCAAATAGAAATCAAAATGATACCGCCCGAACCCAATTATGTGTCCCTTATGAACCAGTATGGTACTAAAGGTACGCCTTTTTTGTTTATCATTGATTTTGAGCAAGTAAATTCGTTGGTTTTGCCTCTTGAAAAGGCAGAGGAACAGGGGATTTTCTTTGAAATAAAAGGCAAGAATAATTTTGAGGAAAATGATTTTTTGTGTTTGCCAAAAAATGATTTCTTTTTTGATAAAACGCCCATTTCCTTTTCTCTTTACCAAAAAGCCTTCGAGATTGTGCAGAAAAATTTGCAGTATGGAAATAGTTTTTTGCTCAATTTGACTTTTCCGACCGAAATACGAACCAATTTGAGTTTTGAGGAAATATTCACCAGAAGCCAAGCTCCTTACAAACTGCTTTTTCAGGACAAATTTGTGCTTTTTTCGCCTGAAAGTTTTGTTCGAATCCAAAACGGCAAAATTTCAACTTTTCCCATGAAAGGGACAATCGATGCTGATCTGCCGAAGGCTTCCGCCCAAATTTTGGCGAATCCGAAAGAATTTGCCGAACACGCTACTATAGTTGATCTGCTGCGAAATGATTTGAGCCGAGTCGCCAAAAATGTTAGCGTCAAACGCTTTCGTTACCTCGACCGAATCCAAACCAATCAGCGAAATCTTTTGCAAGTAAGTTCAGAAATCGAGGGCATTTTATCCGCAAATTACGCCCAAGAATTAGGAAATATTTTTGCCAAACTCTTGCCCGCAGGTTCGGTTAGCGGCGCGCCCAAAAACAAAACTTTGGAAATTATCAGAGAAGCTGAAGGCAAACCAAGAGGATTTTATACAGGAATTTTTGGCTATTTTGATGGACAAAACCTCGACAGTGCGGTGATGATCAGGTTTATTGAACGTGAAAAAGAACAGCTTTTTTTCCGCAGTGGCGGAGGCATTACAGCACAAAGCCGTTTAGAAACGGAATATGATGAACTGATCCAAAAAGTGTATTTGCCAATAGTGAATTAAGGTCGTGATCGTACCAGCAAATAAATTCGTTGATACCATTTTTTTTTCTATTTTTGCCAAAAAATCAATACGAAATGTCTTACGAAAACATCAGAGAAGAAGAATTAAAAAACCGAATTGCGGAAACGTATTTCCCCGATTTTGATTGTGCAAAAATTATTGGTAATGTCGATTTCTGCGTCAGTGCTTCGGAAACCCAATCCCTGCTTTGGGCTGAAGCCAAAAAAGGCAAAGCCGATATTTTAAAATCGATTGTGCAGTTGATTCTCACGATTGGCAAGGCGCGCACCTTCGACAAAACGCTTCCTCCTGCTTTCTTGGGGGCTTTCGACTCGGAAAAAATGGCTTTTATTCCTTATAACGACATTCAAGAAATTTTTTACCAAAACGATTTTAACTGGAATGTAACGCCCTCGAATTACGAAACTAAAGAGTTTGGGATAGTTTTAGAAAAAGTGAGCCAAACGATTGAGGAAAATTCCCTGCTTTTCTTTTTTGGCAAAGACGATCAGGAAATTCATTTTTTTGTTCGGAATAATTTTATTTTGGGAAAAACGACAAGTTCCAAAATCCAAATTGACAAAAATAATTTTATCACGATTTACAACAAATGGTTGCAAACGGTAAAACCCACGATTGCGGTTAATTGGATTATTGCGAAAAAGAACGGAATTATAGATGCGGATTTTTATTTGGCAGATTTGCTTTCGCAGGAAAATGAAAGTTTGAAAGATAATTTGTACGTGCTTTTGAAAAAAGATTATTACGAATTGGAAAGAAAATTTGATGAGATGGGTATGTTTGACAGTAAAAAAACGTCTTTTTTTGACAAACAAAAGGCACATCAGCAATTTTGGAACAAATATCAACGTCCGCCCAGAGAGCAGTATTGGGACTATATCATAGAACGCAGGGATTTGCTTGTGCCTCAAGACGTGCGGGAACGCAAGGGCAGTTTTTTCACTCCTCAAATTTGGGTAGAACTTTCGCAACAATATTTGGCAGAGGTGCTTGGCGAGAATTGGCAAGATGAGTATTATATTTGGGACTGTGCGGCAGGAACGGGGAATTTGTTGGCAGGTTTGGTGAATCGGGATCGGATTTGGGCATCGACTTTGGACAGGCAGGACGTAGATGTGATGAAAGACCGCATCAAAAACGGAGCAAATCTTTGGGAAAATCATGTTTTTCAGTTTGATTTCCTGAATGATTCGTTTGAGAAATTGCCCCTGAAATTGCGTGAAATCGTAAATGATCCCGAAAAACGGACGAAATTAGTGATTTATATAAATCCGCCTTATGCGGAGGCAAGTAATATAAATACATTACAAAGCAGAAAAGAAGGAAATAGAGGCGTAGAAAAAAGCATGGTCAATAAAAAATATGCCTCTATGTTAGGACAAGGCAATGCGGAACTTTTTGCCCAATTTCTTACTCGAATTTATTTTGAAATAGAAGGTTGCCGATTAGCACAATTTTCAAAACTCAAAATATTAAACGGACAACATTTTATCGATTTTCGCAACTTTTTTTTAGCAAAACTTAAGAAATGTTTTGTAATACCTGCTGATACTTTCGATAATGTAAATGGTCAATTTCCGATAGGTTTTATGATTTGGGATACGAACCAAAAAGAGAAATTTAAAAAAATTAAGACTGCTGTTTATGCCAAGAACGGCAAACTGATTGGCAGAAAAAACTACTTTTCCTACGATAATAGCCAATATATTAATGATTGGATTAAACCTTTTCGGGCAGAAAAAAATGATTCCACGATCATTGGGAAGTTTCCTTTCAAAGGAAATGATTTTCAAAATCAAAATCTGATTCAAATTGTCCATCATAAAATGGATTATAATATTGAGGCTGGGCAATTTTTGATAAACAAAAATAATTTAATCAAAGCAAGTATTTATTTTGCGGTTCGCAAATGTATTCCTGCTACTTGGCTGAACGACCGAGATCAATTTTTGTACCCTAAAAAAAAGTGGGAAAAAGATGCCGAATTTCAAAACGATTGTCTGATTTATACGCTTTTTACCAATAATATTCGATCAAAATACGGCACAAACCATTGGATTCCTTTTAGCGAGGAGGAGCTTGGGGCGAAGGAAAGTTTTGATAGCAAGTTTATGACCAAATTCATACAAGGCAAACTCAAACCTGAAGGCAACGGAACGCTGTTGGAAACGGAAAAACAACGCACCACAGCTTTAGAATTTTCGGCAGAGGCGAAGGCGGTTTTTGAAGCGGGACGGAAACTTTGGCAATATTATCACTCGAAAATCAATGAACCCAATTTTTTTGGCATGACGGAAAAGGCAAATACAAACGCTTCTCTTTACGACATTCGGGAGTATTTTCAGGGGCGAAACGAAAAGGGCAGAATGAAATCCAATAGTGAAGACGAAATTTACAGCCAATGCATGGCGGATTTGCGCTCAACATTAGAGGTTTTGGCAAGAAAAATAGAGACAAAAGTGTATGAGTATGGGTTTTTGATGGAATAATCACATTTTTTATTTAATTTGACAAATTCAATTTTTTCTAATCATGAGAAAGACTCCGTTTTTTGTTTTCTTGCTTTTTATGGCAACATTTTTTTTCGCCTCTTGCGATTCTTCTAAAAATTATGCAGACTTGGCTGAACCCAAAGCCGATGAGGATTATGTCATAAGCCTCGAAACGCGCCATGGCACCATGACGATTATTCTTTTTGACGAAACGCCACTGCACAAACGTAATTTTATCAATTTGGTTCGAAAAGGGTTTTATGAGGACTTGCTTTTTCACCGTGTCATCAAAGATTTTGTAATTCAAGGCGGCGATCCCAAGTCCGCAGGGGCTAATGAAGAAAGACGCTTGGGCAATGGCGATCCTGGCTACAGCATTCCAGCCGAAATTCGTCCGCAATTTCGCCACGAAAAAGGCGCACTTTCTGCCGCCCGAATAGGTAATAAAGAAAACCCTCGAAAAGCCTCCAACGGTTCGCAGTTTTATATCGTTCAGGGTAAAACACATACGGAAGAAGAACTCAATAAATTGCGAACAGATTACGAAAAAGTACAAATGTATTTTGCTCAATTCATGAAAAGTCCTAAATATGCTGAATTGCGCAATGTTTATAACAAACTGTATGATCAAAACAAAAAAGAGGATATGCAAGAAATCATCAATCGGGTGATTCCTCTCATGGAAGCCGAATTTAAGGTTCAGCTTACCAAACCTTATACCAAAGAAGAAATCGATTATTATACTACTCGCCACACAGTCCCCTCGCTTGACGGCGAATACACGGTTTTTGGGAAAGTTATCAAGGGTTTGGACGTGATCGATAAGATAGCCAACGAAGAAACCAAGTTTGAGCGCCCCGCTGAAGACGTAAAAATGAACATGGTTTTGAAAGTCATGAAAAAAACAGAAATTAGTACACAATTTGGCTATACTTATCCTTAATTTTGACCTTCCAATTTTTTTTAAAATCATGAATAAAGAACTTTTTTTAGTAGCATGGCTGTGCCTTGTACTACCCAATATTTACGCCCAAAACGTAGATAGTTTGCAAATTAGAAAAATTTACGAAGAAATCATGTTGCGTGGCAAAGCCTACCAACATCTCGATTTCCTCTGCAACAAAATAGGGAATCGTATTAGCGGTTCGCCGCAAGCGGCTGCCTCGGTCGAATGGACTCGACAGATTATGGACACAATGGGCTTGGATACGGTCTATTTACAAGCCGTGATGGTGCCGCGCTGGGTGCGGGGTGATAAAGAAATTGGTAAAATTATGACCAAAATGGGCAATTTTGAGGTTCGATTAACAGCTTTAGGTTCTTCGGTTGGGACTGAAGAAAAAGGCTTGCTTGCGCCTGTGATCGAGGTCAAAGATTTGGCAGAATTGAAAAAACTGGGCGAAAAAAATATCAAAGGCAAAATTGTATTTTTTAATCGTCCTATGAATCCTTTAGAGTTTGATCCTTTCGATGCCTACGTTGGAGCAGTCGACCAACGCGGTTCAGGAGCAAACGAAGCGGCTAAATACGGTGCTTTGGGCGTAATTGTCCGTTCGATGACTTCTAATCAAGATAATTTTCCACATACAGGCAACACCCGCTACGAAGCCGATACAAAAAAAATACCTGCTGTTGCTATTAGCACCAATGATGCCGAAAAGTTAAGCACAAATTTGGCACAAGAACCCGATTTGAAATTTTACCTGAAACTAAACTGCCAAATGCTTCCCGATGTGCTTTCCTATAATGTGATTGGCGAAATTCGCGGTTCGGAAAAACCTGAAGAATACGTCATAGTTGGCGGACATTTGGATTCGTGGGATATTGGGCAAGGGGCGCATGATGACGGAGCAGGCGTGGTGCAATCGATGGAGGTTTTGCGGATTTTTAAACGAGTTGGCTACAAACCCAAAAGAACCGTTCGGACTGTGCTTTTTATGAACGAAGAAAACGGTTTGCGGGGTGGAAATGAGTATGCAAAAGTGGCAAGTGAAAAAAAAGAAAAGCACATAGCAGCTTTAGAATCAGATTCAGGTGGCTTTAGCCCAAGGGATTTGGGAATCACTGCCGATGAAAAAGTTTGGCAAAAAATGCAAGCATGGCGCGCACTTTTCGAACCTTATGGCATTTTGCGATTCTTGAAAGGCGGCGGTGGAGCAGACATCAGACCGCTAAACCGAACCCAAAACACAACTTTAGTAGGCTATCAGCCTGAACCGCAACGTTATTTCAATTATCATCACACCGAAGCAGATACTTTCGATAAGGTTGATAAACGTGAATTGGAATTGGGGGCGGTAAATATGGCGGCAATGATTTATTTGCTTGCCGAATATGGAACGGAATAAGGAGTTTTTTACAAAAATACTATGTCCTACATCATGGTTGATGTCGAAACTGACGGAACAATTCCTGCTGATTTTTCGATGATTTGTTTTGGGGCGATCTTGGTCGATGAGAACCTCGACAAAACTTTCTATGGAGAACTCAAGCCCATTTCCGACAAATTCGTGCCTGAAGCGCTGGCAGTTTCAGGTTTTTCGAGAGAGGAAACGCTAACTTTTGACGAACCTAAGAAAGTCATGCAGGATTTTGCTGACTGGATCAAAGAAGTTTGCACAGATCGCCCTATTTTTATTAGTGATAATAACGGTTTCGATTGGATGTTCATTTGTTGGTATTTTCATCATTTCTTAGGTACGAATCCTTTCGGTTTTAGTTCCCAAAATTTGGGCAGTTTGTACAAAGGTTTGGTAAAAGACATATTCCAAAACTTCAAACATTTGCGAAAAACCAAGCACACGCACAATCCTGTAGATGATGCCAGAGGCAATGCCGAAGCCTTGCTTGCTATGAAAAAGGAAATGGGTTTGAAAATAAAACTCTGAAAATCAAGTATTTGTATGGCGAACATTCTTGTTCGCCACAGAAACGAACAAGAATGTTCGTTTTACGATTTACAAACAATCCAAAAGTTGTTTGATCTCGATATTTTTGGCACATTTAAAATGCCTTTCGGGGCATTTTTTTTTGCCATGCAAACCGCAAGGTCGACAGGGCAATTTTTCTTGGATCTCGACCAGAAAAGATCGGTCGGAAAGTGGCGTAAAACCGAAATTGGGCGTAGTCGAACAAAAAACGGCACAAATTGGAGCATTAACTGCCGAAGCCAAATGCAAAGGAGAGGAATCGTTGGCATAATTCATTTGGGCTTTTTGCATGAGCGCCGCCGAAGCCAAAAGAGATAATTCTCCTGCCAAAATCGTTATTTTTAGGTCTGCCACAGCATTTCGGATTTCCTCGCACAAAATTTTATCGGATTTTGCTCCTAAAAGATACACTTGATAGTTTTTTGGCAAAGCATTTAAAAACTCGATCCATTTTTCGCTTGGAAACTGTTTGGTGTGCCAAACCGAAGCAGGCGCAAGACAAATGTAAGGTTGTTGTTGATAAATTCGTATTTTTTCGTAATCGGCTAAGGTTGGGTATAAATGCGGTTTTTTGAAGCTCGAATCGGTAATTTCGCTGATTAGTTTTAGATTTCGATCTACCTCATGCGTTCCGTTTTGAATTTCATGTTTGATTTTTTTGGTAAAAAACCACGAAAAGGGATTTTTATCAAAACCCACTGTAATTTTGGCATTCGAGAAAGCAGTCAAAAAACCTGAATTGGCAAAACGCTGGAGATTAACAATCAAGTCAAACTTTTCCTTCCGAAATTCGCTTCGCAAATGCCATAAATGCTTATACTTGCCGTTTTTTTTGTCCCAAACCCAAATTTTTTGCAAAAAAGGGTGTTCCTTAAAAAGGCTTTCGTTGCCTTTTCGTACCAAAAAATGTAGTTCTGCGTTTGGAAAAAAACGGTGCAATTTTTCCAAAACTGCCGTAGCCAAAATCACATCACCAATAAAAGCGGTTTGAATGACTAATATTTTTTGGTACATGAAAATGTTTTTTGTTGAAGTTTTGTAGCATACCCTTCAGGGTGTGCCAATGGGTTGATTTACAGCATTTTACAAACACCCTACGAGGGCGTTTTACAAGCTATTGATTGGCTTTCATTTGCTCATCGAGGCGGTGCTGAAGTTTTTGGCAAAGTCCTTCCATTTCCGCCGACATATATTCATCACCAGTCGCTTCCCGAAGGGTTTGCGCCATACCCCCGATAGCATCAATCATAAAACGCTTCATATCTTCGAGCATCATGTCTTTAGCCCATAGATCGATTCGCATGGTGTCAAGGTTTTTGGGATCCCACATCGAAAGGCTAATCGCTTTGGTTTCTTCAGGCTGTCCCGATGGACTGTCGGTAGCGTTCCAAAAAATTTTATCGGGAAAATTGTTGTCGTCTAACTCGATCACAAGGCGAATTTCGGATTGTTTCATTACAAAAAATTGGATATTCTTGGCACAATGTTACGCAAAGTGCAAAGAATATCCAAATTATTCGATCATGCTATTGGATAAAAACCATGTTGTTTCTTGTGGCTCTGGTGTTCTTGTGGTAAAAAATCATTTTTCCTCAAAATCAATCTCCATTTCTTTCGCCAAGTCCCGCAAATCTTCTACCACAGAAGGCACAATTTCCCAACCTTTCTCCAAGCGTTCAGCCGAGCTTTCTCTTTCAGGATCACCAGGAATCAATACTTTTTCGACTCCTGCTACAGGTTTTGCTTGTCTGAAACGCCTGATCCATTTGTCCATATTTTCCAAAAACTCGGTTTTATCCCTAAAAGCATCGACTCGCATAGCCCCTATAAAATGCCCTAAACCCTTGCCGACAGGATCGGGCGGAAGCGGCAGAAAACTTACGAAAGGAGGCGCCCAAGCCGAATAACCCGCACCCGACAGCACAGCCGATAAAATATCGACCACTGCGCCCAAACTGTATCCTTTATGACTCCCATGCTCCCGATCACCGCCCAAAGGCAATAAAGCTCCGCCTTTTTTCAAAGCAAACGAATCAGTGGTCGTTTCGCCTTCGGCATCTTGAATCCAGCCTACAGGACTTTCCGAACCTTTGCGTTGCAAAATTTCCAATTTCCCATTGGCGGCTGTAGTCGTAGCGAAATCTGCCACAAAAGGTGGTTCGTGCAAGGCAGGAATCGCATAACACATGGGATTTGTGCCTAAAAGCCTCTCGGACGAAAAAGTCGGGGCTACCAAAGGGCTTGCATTGGTCATAGCAATCCCGATCATGCCATGATCGAGGGCTTGCATGGCGTGGTGCGCCGCAATCCCAAAATGGTTCGAATTGCTCACCGCTACCCAGCCTGTCCCAACCTGATCGGCTTTGCGAATCGCTATCTGCATGGCTTCGGTGGCTATGATCAAACCCAAACCCGCATCGCCATCGAGGGTTGCGGTGCTTGGAGTTTCGTGCAAAATTTTTATTTCGGGTTTTGGGTTAATGCGTCCCGCTTTCCAAAGGCGAATATAACCTGAAAGCCGAGCCACTCCATGCGAATCCACACCCCGCAGGTCGGCACTTAACAAAGCTTGGGCGGCTTGGGCGGCATGAGCAGGAGAACAGCCTATTTTTTCAAAGATTTGTTGAGTAAAAACAAGCAGATTAGAATAAGTAAACATATTTATTGTTTCGTTTTTATGATTTTTTTTACTTTAGTTTCAAACCCATGATCGTAATATCGTCAATCTGTGATTCATTGCCTTGTTCTCGCCAGTTTTCAATCGTTTCGTCAAGAATACAGTGCTGTTCAGGCATAGGTTTTTCATGAATCGAAAAAAGTAGTTTTTTCAAAGCCCCGACCATAAATTTGCGGTTTTTTTCGCCGCCAAATTGGTCTTGATAGCCGTCAGTACAGAGGTACAGAGTCAAACCTTGCGGGTTTTCACCAAAGGAAATGATATGTTCGGCATATTCCCTTTCCGATTCGGTTTGCATTCCGCCAATAGGTTTTTTGGTAGCTTTTAATTCTTTAAACTCCTGATTTTCAATATAATACAAAGGATTCATTGCCCCTGCATATTGCACCATTTTTTGGGTTTGATCTATGCAAATCAGGTTCATATCCATGCCTTCACGCGTTTGGTGCTGATCCTGTTTGAGGGCTTGGCGAATGTTTTGGTTCAAGAGGTGCAAAACCCGACTCGGCTGCGTGATTTTTTGGTTTTTGACAATATCCTCTAAAAAATTGATCCCGATCATACTCATAAACGCCCCAGGTACGCCATGCCCTGTGCAGTCCGCAACGGTGATAAGTACCTGATTATCAAACTGTTCGAAGTAATAAAAATCGCCCGAAACAATGTCGCGCGGTTTATAAAGCATAAAATAATTCTCCTTACCCAAAGCCTTATCTATCCGTTCCCTAAAAGGCAACATGGCGGTTTGGATACGGAAGGCGGCATTGATCGAGGAGCGCACGTCTTCGTTGTGTTTTTGGATTTCGTGATTGGCAACTTGCAAAGCCTGATTCGAACTTTGCAATTCTTCGGCTTGGGTTTCGATTTCTTGTGTTCTTTCCCTCACCTTTTGTTCCAAAAACACATTTTGTTCTTGGACTAATTTTAGGTTTTCGGCTTGGGCTTGGGCTTTTTCTTTACGCATAATGTTTAGTCTATTTGCTAAAGCCAAAGAAAACATAAGAATTTCTATGCTTATACCAATAAAAGTAGCACTTCTTGTAAAATAGTTTAATTGTATAATTCCATTAATTGAAAGTACATATATTAAAAAACCTAAAAGTACCCAACTCCAACCTAAGCAAAAAAATAAAGCATTTTTTTCGTTTTTTAATAATAAATATAATGCAGTTACAAAAATACTAAACATAAAAATAAAAAGGCTTATTTGATAAATCCAATTTAGGATATAGTAAGACAATAAGCTAAAAATATCAATTATAGGTATAATTATATTTATCCAAAAAATTAATATTATAAAATAATTAAATAATTTTAAATAATTTTTTAAATTTAAGAAGCTTATAAAAAACAAGCTAATAAATAAATAAAACAGGCTTTGCCATGTGGGATAATACAGATATATAAGATTTTTAAAACTATCGGGAAAAATATAAATGAAAAATGGATAATTTCCTAAAAAAGGAACTTGATAAAACGCTGTTAGTAAGTATAAAAGATACCATACATAAATTTTATCTTTAGTAGATACTAATAAAAATAAATTAAAGAAAAATGTAATACCTACTAAACCCATAAAAGCACCTACTAAATAATCACTTTTCGCCTTATTTTTGTGTAGTGAAGATAAGGAACCTACTTGAATTGGTATCTCGATAGGGGTTTGGGATTCAATACGAAGGTAAACACTTTGAATTGTTGAATCTTCATATAATGGAAGCCAAATAAGCGGAACTTGATATGGTTTATTAATTTCTGGACATAGTGAGCCAACTCGATTGGTCAATATGAACTTATCTTTTGAATTTTTGTAAAAGTCAATATACCAAACAAAAGTACTGCCTA
This sequence comes from Cytophagales bacterium, assembly GCA_013297565.1. Taxonomy (GTDB): domain Bacteria; phylum Bacteroidota; class Bacteroidia; order Cytophagales; family Thermoflexibacteraceae; genus JAAFHK01. The sequence continues at coordinate 11,034 of JAAFHK010000014.1, read as the reverse complement.
ATTCAAGCAAAATTTTTTCGGAAGTCAAATTGCGAAATGTCATCTTCAACCAAAAAATACTTTTGGAAGCACTTCTGGAAAAAGCATCTTGATTATTACGTATAAATTTTTTCTGATTTTCAGGCTTTAAAACGTCTTCAATCGTCAATTTTCCTTCTGCATCTTCTAAGAAATAAACTTGTTTTCCGATCAAAAGAAGTTCTTCGGGATTGTTAAATACAATTACAGAATCATTATTATTCTCTTGCGCTAAAACTCGAAGAGAAAATAGTAAAAACAAAAAGGCAAGTGTTGTTTTGATTTTCATGCTATAAGATGTTTAATAACACAATAAATAATATCCTTCTCATAGCATTTTTCCGTTTTTCAATTTTATAACAAATAAACCCAAAACCTTCTTTTTTTCCAAAAAAAATTGCCTACTTTTGCTTTAAATAATTTTTTTAAAAACTATGCCAATTACCTCCCTCGACCAATTAGACCTTTCTAAGCGTTACACCTACGCCGATTATGTAGCATGGCAATTCGATCAGTCTATCGAACTCTTAAAAGGGTTTATCAGCCAAATGGCGGCACCAAGCCCAAAACATCAAACGATTTCGGTAAATATCGTGCGTATTTTTTCCAATTTCTTACACCGAAAACCTTGCAGAGTATATCATGCTCCTTTTGATGTTCGATTGGTCAAAAACAAAGAAGGCAAAACGGACAAAGAAATTTATACGGTAGTTCAGCCCGATTTGTGCTTGATTTGCGATCTCGAAAAACTCGATGATAGAGGCTGTCTGGGTGCGCCCGAACTCATTATCGAGATTGTTTCGCCCAATAATTCGCGAAAAGACATCAAAGATAAATTTGCACTTTACGAAGAAAACGGCGTACAAGAATATTGGATCGTGCGTCCGTATGAAAATAGTGTGGAAAAATTTGTTTTGGAAAATGAAAAATACCAACAAAAAGGCTATTTTACACAAGAGGATAAAATCCGATCTTTTGTCCTGCCCGATTTGGAAATTGATTTGACGGAGGTTTTTGAGGAATAATTTTTTTTCAAAAATAATTTTTTTTCAAAAATAATTTTTTCATTTCGGCAAAACCCACCAATACGCCGCTAAAAGTCCGCCTAAACTCAAAATTTCATACCGCCATTTGTTTTAAAGTTTCCAACAGTTTTCGTTCATCTTGCGTATGCTGTTTGCGTTCTATTTCGGCTTTTGCTGTGGGCATGGCAAATAAAGAAATATCCGCTACTCCGCGTTCGCCCACAAAACCCGAAGGAATACAAACTATACGCACCGTTTCGGCTTGGGCATCCCGCAAAAAAGCCAATACCATATAATTGATGTACGCAATTTCGACTTCTTCGCTTTTCGACAAATACAAGCGGATCAGTTCCGCAAAGGACAAATCCGTTTGGCTTTGCGCAGGGCTACTGATCGGCGAAAAAGACACACCAATTTCATTGTCTTCTTCATCATAACCTGCGCCTATTTTCCACTCTACGGTCGAGGTTTCGGTAGGCAAACATCGGGAAAGTTCCCTAAGAATTTCGGTTTGTTCTTCAGCCGAATGTTTATCAAAAATGCCTTGCAAAAGTTCTATGATTCTATTTTCCATAAAAATATAATTTGTTTGATTTTCTTAACTCAATTAAACCCAAAATTTCGTCTTTTTCCAAAATTATTCCTGATCAGTAGTCAATTTTGAAAGGTGTTTATTATATTGATCAATCATAAACCCAACAAAATCTTCAGTACTTTCTGCTTTTCGGCTCGCCAAGATTGCCTCGATATAGGCTACTTTATCTTCCACAAACACGATTGCCAAAGGCAAATCCCAAAAAACTTGCAAAGCATTCATCAACAGGCGGCTCGTACGCCCGTTTCCGTCATAAAAAGGGTGAATATTGACCAACTCGAAATGCACTTCGAAAGAAAAGAGTAATTTTTCGATAATCGTTAAATCCAAAGCCAATTTTTGGTTAATTTTCGCACACAACTGCTCGACCATACTTGGAATTTTGGCATAATTCACAAAAGTTGTCTGTCCCGCATAAACTGTTCCTTTGCGATATTCGCCTTTTGTAGAATCTACATTTCCCAAAGCAGTATTATACATTTGTGCTGTATTTTTTAGAACTTTAGCATTCATTTTCTGAATAAAATCGGGTGTATAAGGCAAATTTCGAGCATTTTGCAAAGTAAAAAACAAAGCCTCATAATGATCTTTTTGCATCAAACTATGCACCAGCGGTTTTCCTTTCGGCGTAAGTCCTTGTTCCAAAAGTACCGTTGTTTCTATATACGTAAGCGTACTGCCCTCGATGCTTGTGCTGTGATGTGAAACCAAATATTGATTAAATTTCGAGAAATTAACGGCGTTTTCGAGATCGAGCGCTTTGTATTTGTTGATAAGTGAAAGGGTATTTTGCATTTTTTCTATAAAAAATAAAGATAATTATTCGAAAGCATTTTGTTCTAAAAATGGTTTTTTCTTACAAATAAAGAAAAAAATTTGCAAAAAACTTAAAAAACAGTGAAATTAGCCCTGTCAAATTTGCCAATATTTTTAAATACTGAAGATGTTTTACGAAGAAGAAGACGAATATGAGGAGATTGGGGACAAAGAGGGTTTGATACAAAAATTCGAGGAATGTCAAAAAGAGGCAAAAATTGGCTTTTTCAGTTCCGAAGAATACGAATATTTGATCAACCTTTTTATCCAAGGGCAGAATTTGGATTCGGCTCTCAAGGCTGTCGATTGGGCTTTGGAACAGTATCCTCATGCTACCGATTTTATGCTCGATAAAAGCCGAATTTTGGCATTTATGGGGCAGACCAACGAAGCCATGTCTTTGATTTCGAAAGCCGAAGATTTTTTGCACGAAACCGAAGAACTGCTTTTTTCGAAAGCCTTTGTCTTTTATCAACAAGAAAAATACACCGAATCCATAAATTGTTGTGAAAAACTCTTGCCTTTGGTCGAGGGAATGGACGAACCCGAAGAGCAAGTGTATTGCATTTTGGGTTTGTGTTATGTGCGTTTAGGAAAAGCAGAGCAAGCCGTTCCTTTTTTCATTAAAGTTTTACACCAAAATCCTGAAATGGAAGAAGTGGCGGAGGAATTATTGGATTGTTACGAACTGCTGGGACGTTTGGCAGAAGTTGAGGAGTTTTATCAAGAATTTACGGACAAAAACCCTTATTCTGTGCGTGCATGGCACAATCTGGGGCGCTATTATATGCGAACTTTGCGCTTTACTGATGCCTACAAAGCCTTCGAATATACGACTTTGATTGATGAAGAAAACGCTGATGGCTTTTTCCAATTAGGCAATGTTTTGATGAATTTGGAACGCTACGAGGAGGCACTTGCCCAATATGAGGAGGCTTTGCGGCTTGAGCGCAGCGCCGAATATTATTGTCATATTGGAGCCTGTTATGAACAACTAAAACAATACGAGAAAGCCATTTCTGCCTTCAAAAAAGCCATTCAGTACGAGGACGATTATGCTGATGCTTGGTACGGAATCGGCACTTCCCTGAACTCCTGCGATAAGTGTTTTGAGGCGATCCATTTCTTACAAAAAGCCCTCAAGCACGATCCCGAAAATGGGCAATATTGGGCGGCTTTAGCCTATTCCGAATACGAAACAGGCAATGTCATTTCGAGCCTAAGTGCCTACGAAAAAGCAAACGACCTCGATCCGCAAGATGCTATTACTTTATTGGAATGGGCAAATATTTATTTCGAACAGGGAGATTATGATCATGCTGCCGAAATTCTTGAAAACGGCATTGCTGAAGTCGAAGATTATGGAGATTTGATTTATCATTTGACGGCTTATTTGCTTTTGGCAGGCAGACACCAAATTGCTCTCCGTTACTTTGAAAAGGCACTTTCTGAATTTTTTGACAAACATGAGGAAATATTTGTCTATTTCCCGCAAGCCGAAACTCGCCGTATTTTGGACAAAATCATTAACCAATATCGGTAAAAATTGTACCTATTTTTATGAAAAATATTTTACTTGTCATCTCTTTTTTATTTCTTTCTCAACTTATTTTTGCACAAAAAAGGGGAATTCCATTTAAAATAGCCGAAAATTCCGACCGAAAAGATACCATTCGATTCCTTACTTTTGCCTATGCCGAAATTTCGACTTTGCCCGATTGGATTGTAGCTTGCCAGAACTTGGAAAGTTTAGATATTTCGCAAACCAATATCATCGAATTGCCCAAACAACTCCAAAAACTGCCCAAATTGAGAAAAATTATTTGGCAGGGAAAGTTTATGAAATCCGCTTTTTCGACCTTGTTCCGAACTGACGAATCGGCACAGATGTTTGGAAAATTGCCAAAAGAACGCCAAAAACAAATTGCAGATAGTTTGTTCAAAGTAGATGAGCAAATGAAAGAAAAAATGACAGAACCCAAATTGCGAATACCCAAACTGAAAAATTTGCAATTTTTGGATTTGTCTTTACAGCAACTACGGAACATTCCCACAACCCTCAAACGCTTGAAAAACCTCGATTCCTTGTATTTGAATACAAACCGCTTGACCAATGTTTCTAAAAAATTGGCTAAAAATAAGAAATTAACTGCTTTGTATCTCGAAAACAACCAAATTGTGTTGGACAAAAATAAGGATTTGCCTGTTTTGAAAAATATCATTCGTTTGAGTTTGATCAATAATCGGATTACCAAAATTCCTTCCAATATTGGCAAATTTAAAAATTTGCAGTTCTTGAATTTGGCTTCGAACCAAATCAGCCATCTGCCCCTCGATTTGGCAAAAATTTCTACTTTGCGACAATTAATTTTATACAAAAATAATCTTAGCGCTATTCCCGAAGCAGTTTATGAACTTCGTAGTTTGGAAGAATTGGATCTTTATTATAACAAAATAGCCTATCTTTCACCCAAAATTGAACAATTAGGAAAACTTACGCATTTGTATTTAAGCTATAACGAACTGAAGGAATTACCAAAAGAAATTGGCAATTTGGTGGAATTAACCGCACTTTATGTCCATCATAACCAGTTGATTGAGTTACCTAAAAGCCTCGAAAATCTGAAAAAATTGGAATATCTGCATAGCGGTTATAATAAAATTATCGAGTTCCCTTTCCAAATTCTGCAAATTCCCATGCTATACGAACTTAGTTTGGAAGAGAATCGAATGACGGAATTCCCTACCGATCTCTCTAAAATCAAAACCTTGCATTTATTTCATATTCAGGGCAATAGTCTGCCTGTAGAGTTCAAAAAAAAGCCTAATTTCAAAGATTTTAAAATTGAAATGGAAAAACGAAAAGGCAATTTTATGTTTTAATTGCAAATAATTCAGTTTTATTTATGACTTTTTCTATACGCTTGGGCAGGAGGGTTTTTCCGAACTTCAAACTGCGGAGTGTGGCGAAGCGAATCAAACCAATTACGGCTTTGGATCATACTTGGGATCAGGCATTCGCCATGGTCGGCGGCGGGTAGCGGATCGATCAAACTAATATCTTTGGCATTGCGTTTTCGGAACTCATCAAAGGCTTTTTTGGAACTTTTGGCAGGAACGTACTGGTCGCCAGCACAGTGAAACATACGAAGCGGTGAAAGCGGTCGCCATTTATAGACATCATTTTGGCTAAGTGCCTGACGCAGTGGGTGTTGAGGATTTTTCAAAACTGCTTTGATCACCTCTGGGCGAAGGACTTCAAGCGGCACTTGGCTTTTAAAAACTTTATTGAGTTCTACAAAACTAAAGGGCATCGAAGGTTGGAAAAAAGGACTCAGTTTTGCCTGATATTCGGGACGAAAAATGGATTTTGTACTGGGGAAGATTTTATAAATCATTTGATAAGAATACAAAAGGTAGGGCAAATAACCCGGCATTTTGTAAGGCTTTGGCTTGAGCATGAGGTCAAGTTGCGTTTCGGAAACATCAAACGGAGTTCCAAAAACTGCCGTTCCCGCTACCGAAAACTCACGACTATGTTTGCTTTCGATCTCTTTCTGCAAAGCCATCGTAGCGTGCGCACCTTGCGAATAACCCGCCAAAAAAATACGATCATGAAGTTCGGTTTTGCGCAATTTGCAGAAATTTCGAGTTGCCCGAAGCATATCCAAGCACGCAGAAGCCTCCGAAGCCGCATGAAAAAATGGGTGCATTCCGATCCCATCACCCAAACCCAAATAATCCGCCAAACTAACTACATAACCTTCAGACGCAAAAACTGCCCCTATTTCATAACCAGAGCCTGTTTTTTTGCGGGAAGGCACAAAACTTTTCTCGACCACAGTCCCGTGCTGGAAACTGAACAAAGGCAAAACGCCCTCCGCCTTAACAGGCATACAAATCAAGCCAGATGCCCGCGTAGGATTGCCCTGCCAATCGATGGTTGTATAAATAATTTTAAAAAAAGCCACGTCATGAACGGTTTTAATTTCATTGCGGTATTCGCTACCCACAAAACCCACCAACATAGCCACCTGACTACGGCTCATAGTCCCCAAAGGAACTATTTGGGTAATCGTTCCACGTTGCGCCAAAGCCTGAAATGTTAAAACAAAACCTAAAAAAACTAAAGCTAATTTTTTTCTGTTCATGATCGTCCCATTTTAAATTTGGGCAATTTACGTATTTGTTAAAATATAAAAAAATCATTCTTTAACAAAATATTACAAGTCTTTTGTGCGAACCTAAAGGCTAAAAAACCTAAAAACAGTATTTATTCTATTTTTTATATTATTTTTTGTCAAACTAATTACATGGCAATTTTTTTTTATTTACTTTTGTACTCAATTTTTTCTATCTATTTTACCAAAAAATTTCTATTTCCTATGAACCTAAAATGCTTGTTTTTCTCAAATTTTGCCCTGTTTTTGATTTTTTGCTCTTTTTTTGCTTGTTCGCCAAAAAATGAAAAAATGACAGAAAAAACGGCTTTCGACTCCCTAACCTTAGTCATGGCGCAGAAAGAAGTGGATGGGGCGCAAGCCGACATAGACGCTATTTGGGCGCTTATGGAACAAAAAGATATGGATAAAATGAACGTATTGGATACTTTGATAGCCCAAACTGCCAAAAGTAAAACTTACGACAAAGTGCTGTTGGATTCGGTAGTTTTACTCAAAAAGGACTTGCTTTCAAAGCGTTTTACAAGTGAAGAAATGGCGATTTCGAGCAAAATAGACGCTTATGATCAGGCAATGACCCAATTATGGGACACCACAAAACGCTTGGTCGAAAGCACCAAAAAAGGCTGTAATTCTTGCGAAGCCATGTACCAATACATTATAGACGTGGATCAGCGCGACCTCGAACGCCGCCAAAAATATGACGGTTTGGTAGATGATTATAATATGTATTTGGAAAAGAAAAAAGCCCAGTTGGAGGCTTCAGGCGGAAAATACGCCACTTTGAAACCTCTACCCAAATTTACAATTATGGAAAATTAAGAAAGAAAACCGACAAATTTTTAAAAACTTGTCGGTTTTCTTGTTTTTTTCAAACCTAATTTTTCTACATCGGATCGACATCGACCGCAATGACCAACTGTTTGTAACTTTTCCCTTCCAGAACTTCCCTTACTATGCTCTCAATCAGGTCTTTAGCCTTTTTCAAATCTATCTTTTCTCTTTCCAATTTTATATTAATTACCCTCAAAAACTGGTTGCGAATTTTATCAATAATTGGCATTTCTGGTCCCAAAACCCTTTCTTGCCCAAGCGCAGGCACAAGTTTTTCGAGAAGTTTTTGAGAGGCTTCTATACAAATCGTTTCGTCTAAGTTCTTGATAGTCAATTTGATAAGGCGAACAAAAGGAGGAAAATAGTTTTTTTCACGTTCTCGGATTTCAGTTTCATAAAAACCTTCATAATCGTGATCCAATATTTTTTGCAAAAGCGGGTGTTGGGGATTGCCTGTTTGTACAAAAACCAAACCTTTCTTATTGCGTCTGCCCGCCCGTCCGCTTACCTGCGTAGTGAGTTGGAAGGTGCGTTCAAACGACCGAAAATCGGGGAAATGGATCAGCCTGTCGATATCGAAAACGCCCACAAAACCGACCGCATCAAAGTCCAAGCCTTTCGTAACCATTTGAGTACCAATGAGAATGTCGATTTTGCGTTGCGCAAAATCCTCGATAATAATTTGGTGTCCGTACTTGCTTCGGGTCGTATCCAAATCCATGCGCTGGATAGCCGTTTCAGGCAAAATCAGTTTCAATTCTTCTTCTATTTTTTCCGTCCCAAAACCTACCGTTTTGATCCGTACAGAACCGCAATGCCGACAGGAAGCGGGCGGTGTTTCACGAAAACCGCAATAATGACAACGTAACTCATTGGAAGCGAGATGATAAGTCAAACTGACCGAGCAGTTTTCGCATTGCGGAGTCCAGCTACATTCATCACAGCTCAACTGCGGAGCATAACCTCTGCGGTTTTGGAACAAAATTAATTGCTCTTTGTCAGCCAAACGCTTTTCGATTTCCTGTAGCAAGGCACTCGAAAAATGACCTTTCATGGTTTTTTGTTCTTTTTCTATTTTCGTATTAACCAACTGAATTTCAGGTAGTTGTGCTTCTCCGTAGCGCTCCGTTGTTTTCACCAAACCGTATTTTCCTTTCTGTGCCAAATAATAACTTTCGACCGAAGGCGTAGCCGAACCCAATAGCACTTTAGAGTGGTGCATACCCGCCAAAACCATTGCCAAATCCCGCGAATTGTAGCGTGGAGCAGGGTCAAACTGTTTGTAAGAGCCATCATGTTCTTCATCTACGATGATCAAACCCAGATTGGTAAAAGGTAAAAAAATCGAAGATCGAACACCAACCACCAAAGGATAATCACCTTGTAAAATTCCCTTCCAAATCTCAACTCTTTCATTATCAGAGAATTTCGAGTGATACACGCCCATTTTATTTCCAAAAAATTTTCCCAAACGCGCCACGATTTGTGTAGTAAGGGCAATTTCGGGGAGTAAAAAAAGCACTTGCGATCCGCCTTCCAAAACTTGTTTGATCAATTCGATATACATTTCGGTTTTTCCGCTTCCTGTAATTCCATGCAACAAAACCGCCGTTTTTAGCTCAAAAAGAGCCAAAACTTCTTGTACGCTTTTTTGCTGAAAAGGAGCAAGATCGACTGCGGCATTGCTCGATTTTTGGCTCGAAAAGCGCGGCACAATCACCTCAAACTCTTCCAAAATGCCATATTTTATCAAAGTTTCAAGAGAACTATTCGAAATGCCACTTGCCAAAAGTTCGCTTTTTTCGACACCTTTTGGGTTTTCTCTTTCCAAATCATTCAAGTTGATTTGGGTCAGGTATTTGAGCATTACGTCCTCTTGTTTGGGTTTGCCTTTTAGCGAATCGAGCAGTTCGGTCATGCGTTCCTGTTTCGCCCATTCCCGCCTAATTCGTATTTTTTTCGCAATTTTGGGTTTGTATTTGTCTTTTACTTCCTCATAAATCAAAATAATTTCTTTTTGGATCAATTTTTTCAAAATCGGATAAATATTACTTTTATTCAAAATTTCGCAAGCCTGTTCGAAAGTCAAAGTTTGTTCGGTTTTCAAGGCTGAAACCAATTTTTCTTCATTTTCTGTTAAGCTAAATTCCTGATTTTCAGCCGTTTCAAAATAAGGGTGCAATTGGATATGCGACTCGGAGCTGATCTTCAAGCCCGCAGGCAAAGCCACATTCATGACCTCTCCCAAAGTGCAGAGATAATACTGCGCAGTCCATTCCCAGAGCCGCAGTTGGTATTGGCTCACCAAAGGCATTTCGTCCAGAAGTTCCAAAATAGGTTTTGCTTGATACTTTTTGGGCGGATTTTCGTGCAAACCATAAATAATTCCTGTAACAATGCGCCGCTTGCCAAACTGCACGACAACTCTCGAACCAATCTGCACTAAGTTGTTCATTTCCAGCGGAATACGATAGGTAAAAGTTCCACTTACAGGCACAGGCAGGATCACTTCGGCAAACAGCGTCAGCCGAGTCGAATGCGGTAGAGTTTCGTTGAGTTCGAGGTTCATGGATTTTGAGTTTCTATTAAACCTATAAAATTTTTAAACCTTGCGGGTTTAAACTATTGATTTTCAAAAAGTAAAGATAAGAAAAAACTCAATAAAATTTAAAAAAGAAAAACAATGCAACAAAGTTGCAAATCTAAAAAAGACATGATACCTTTGCTGGCTTATAAAAAACTAATCCGTTTCGAAGATGATGCGTTTTTATGCTGATTATGCAGGAATTTTCAGTTCTTTTTTGTGCCTTTTACACTGTTTGGTAGCTCCAGTGTTGTTGAGTTTGTGGTTAAAAGTGGATACCGAACACTTGATTTGGATCGATATTGTCTTTTTTTTGGTATCTTTTTGGGCGGTTCGCGGGGCGGTTCGGCAAGCCTCTTTCCCTATCGTAAAAAATCTACTTTGGATTGGTCTTAGCGTTTTGGGCGTTTCTTTGATGCTCGAACACCTCTTGGAAGTATTCGAATATGTCGCATTGGCGGCAATGCTTTTGCTGATAGGTACGCACCTTTTCAACCTTTGGTACTGCCGCAAATGCAAACATCTGACCCTTAACGTTTAATCATTTTGGCACGGTCGGGGTAGTCGGTAATGATGCCATCTACTCCCATTTCGACCAGTTTTTGCATATCTGCCACTTCATTCACCGTCCAAGGAGTGATTTTTATTCCCTTTCTTTTGGCGTATTTTATCAAATCTGCGCTTACTAATTTGAAATTTGGGCTATAAATATCGGGCTTGAATCCCAAATTTTTGATATTTTTTTCAAAATCGGGATCGGTTTCGATCAGCAAAGCCATACGAACATTTTTGTCTTTCTTCTTCAAATATTGCAAATTTCGAATATCAAAAGACTGAATAGTAACCCGACTTAAAAGTTCTTTTTGTTTCAAAACTTCATACACCAAATCGACAAATTCGGCGGGTTCGGGCTGGTACAGATTGTCATCTTCGGGCAGAGATTTGATCTCTACATTATAATCGACAGCGGGTAATTTTTTT
>JAAFHK010000139.1 GCA_013297565.1 Cytophagales bacterium | reverse complement strand
CCGATGCGGGGGCGTATGATTCACGACCTTGAGGGAAAACTCAATTTCCAGCCCTACGGCAAAGCCGATCAAGCCATTTATTCGGTTTCGCGCAGCAATCTGAATTTGAGCCTGATCCAAAAAGCGGCTTCTTTTCCTAAGGTAGAATTTCATTTCGAAACCCGCTGCAACGACCTTGATTTGCGACAAAAAACCTTGCTTTTGGAAAAAAATGGGCAAGAAAGGCAAATTTCGACCGAAGTACTTTTGGGGACTGATGGCGCATTTTCGGCAGTTCGAATGGCTTTGCAAAAGACCGACCGCTTCGATTATTCCCAAACCTATCTTTCGCATGGCTACAAAGAATTGAGCATTTTGCCTACGCCCGAAGGTACGCACCGTTTGGAAAAAAACGCTTTGCATATATGGCCTCGCCAACAGTTCATGCTGATTGCCTTGCCAAACATGGACGGAAGTTTTACTTGTACCTTGTTTTTGGCTTTGGAGGGCGAAGTGAGTTTTGCCAGTTTGCAGACGGAAAGCCAAATTATGGCATTTTTCAAGAAATACTTTATGGATATTGTTCCGCTTATACCCAATTTGACGCAGGAATTTACCCAAAACCCCACTTCGTCTTTGCTTACGATTCGTTGCTCCAAATGGGCGCACGAACAGACTGCGGTTTTGGGCGATGCGGCTCATGCCATTGTGCCTTTCTACGGACAAGGCATGAATGCGGGTTTTGAGGACTGCCGAGTGCTGAACGAACTTTTGGAAAAACAACCTTCTGATTGGCATAAAACTTTACAAGTATTTCAAAATGAACGAGTTGTGAATGCAAACGCTATAGCGGATTTAGCCTTGCGCAACTTTATAGAGATGCGTGATAGCGTCATCGATGATCGTTTTCTTTTGCGAAAAAAGATTGAGGCACATATTCACAGCCTCTTTCCCCAGCGCTGGATTCCGCTTTACACTATGGTTACTTTTAGCCACATTCCCTATTCGGAAGCCCTGCGAATTGGGCGAAAACAAGACGACATTATGGCAAAAGTTTTGGCAAGAGAAGGCATTTTCAGGAATTGGCAAAGCCTTGATTTTGAGGAGATTGTGCGGGAATTAGAAAAAAAATAAGCGCAAAACTACTAAGGTAAGATAATTTCAGGAAAAATTTGCTATGCGTAAAAGCCAAATTGCACAAAATGGTACATTTTTTTGACAAAATTTCCTTTTTCGGCTATCTGTTCATGGTGTATTTTACCTATATTTGTAGGACTAATTAACACAATTATGCCATTTTTGACGGACAGAACTACATTTTATGCTATGTCTTTTTTTTGTGTAAAATTCCTCATCTTCATAAGTATCTCTTTGCACGAGGCTTTCTCTCATGTTTTTCTAAAATTTATTTATGAAGAACAAGTTATGACTTACGCATTTTGATCGTAATTGCTCAAAAATAACATTTTTTGAAAAAAATGTTATTTTTATAAACTCTTGATAATCAAGAAATAACAGTTCTAAAAAATGCGTAAGTCCTACAAGTATGAAAAAAAATTTCTTCGATAGATAAAAATCTATTTTTTGATTTTGGGCTATATTTGGTGAGGCAGAACTTGGCATTAATTGCAAACTACGAGGCAATTTGTGGCAAACAAGCCAAAACGAAATATTTTACTAATTTATTAGTTTTTTTTTCCAATCTGTTAGCAAACGAACATTTTGGATTAGCTTTTGAAAGAACAGGTTTGTAAATTGGTACTTGTACCTTTCTTTTAGATTTGTTTTTTTGAAAAAAAAATACCAATTTGGCACAACTATTTGAGAATAATATGAATAAAAAAGTTCTCTTGATGATTCTTGACGGTTGGGGCATTGCGACTGATCGCAATGTTTCGGCGGTGGATCAGGCAAAAACACCCTTTGTAGATAGCCTTTATGGGCAATATCCTAATAGTACCCTTGAGGCATCGGGGCTTGCTGTAGGGCTTCCCGAAGGACAAATGGGCAATTCCGAAGTCGGACACATGAACATTGGTGCGGGGCGCGTGATTGACCAGATGCTTGTCCGAATCAATAAATCCATTCAAAATGGTTCCTTTGCACGCAATCAGGTTTTGCTCGATGCCTTGATGTATGCCAACGAAAACAATAAAAATGTGCATCTCTTGGGTTTGGTTTCGGACGGAGGCGTACATTCACAACTCGAACACCTCAAAGCCATTTGTTCGGTAGCGGCTGAACGGAATATGGAAAAAGTTTTTTTGCATATTTTTACGGACGGGCGCGATACCGATCCGCAAGGTGGCTTGGCGTATGTTACTGATTTACAGGAACATCTGAAAAAAACTTGTGGAAAAATTGCAACTATTACGGGCAGATATTATGCTATGGACAGGGACAAACGTTGGGAAAGAGTCAAAGTAGCGTACGATGCTATGGTTTTTGGAAAAGGCACTTTTCATACCAATCCGCTTGAAGGCATCAAAAATAGTTATGACGCAGGCGTTACGGACGAGTTTATTCGCCCAATTATTTGCGTTGATGAGGATAATCTGCCGCAAACCATGATCTACGAAGATGACGTAGTGATTTGTTTCAATTTCCGCACCGACCGCTGTCGCGAAATTACGGCGGCTTTGAACCAGCAAGATTTTCATGATTTGGGAATGCAAAAAATGAATTTGCATTACGTAACCATGACACAATATGACGCTTCATTCGAGAATGTAAAAGTCATTTTTGAGGAAGAAAATATTAAAAATACGCTTGGTGAGGTGGTTTCGAAGGCGGGAAAATCCCAAATTAGGATTGCAGAAACCGAAAAATATCCGCACGTTACGTTTTTCTTTTCAGGTGGTGAGGAAAAAGTTTTCGAGAATGAAAGGCGTTTGATGTGTCCTTCGCCCAAAGTCGCAACATACGATCTGCAACCTGAAATGAGTGCGGAAGACTTAAAAAATACGATTATTCCTGAATTACAAGCCAAAAGTGCAGATTTTATTTGCCTCAATTTTGCCAATCCCGACATGGTTGGGCATACAGGCGTGTTTGAGGCGGCAGTCAAAGCCTGCGAAACGGTCGACCGCTGTGCGGAAGCAGTCGCAAAAACGGCTTTGGAAAACGATTATAGCCTAATTGTCATTGCCGATCACGGAAACGCCGAACAGATGCAAAATCCAGATGGCACGCCGCATACAGCACACACCACGAACCTTGTACCTTGTATCCTGTTGGATAAAAATTACAAAGGAAAGTTAAATAAGGGTTGTTTGGCGGATATTGCTCCTACGATTTTGGAACTCATGGGCATCGGGCAACCTGCGGACATGACAGGAAAATCACTGTTGGTAAAATAGATATACTGAAACTAAATTGGTTTGTGTCGTAAAACGAAGTTCTTGTTCGTTTTTGTGGCGAACAAGAATGTTCGCCCTACAGAACCACATTTGATTGAGTATATACCAAAACTAAATTGGTTTTTATTTGTAGCGTAGGCTTGTAGCCTTCGTAGGAACAGGTAAAGCCTATTCTACAGGAAAATCACTGTTGGTAAAATAGAGAAGTCTGTAAATTAGATTATAAAATAGGCTTTTTGTTTTTTAACAAAAAAAATCTGATAATTCTCATTAAGGCTGATTTGAAAATAAAAATACCTTCTTAACTTTTGTAAGAAGGTGTTTTTATTTGAAATTATACTTCAAAAAAAAATCTTATTGACTTACCACATTGAGCAGTTCGACCTCGAAAACCAATGTTTCAAAGGGTCCGATGGCTCCCGAAGCGCCTTGTTCGCCATAAGCCAAATTATAAGGAATGTATAATTCCCATTTTGAGCCTACTTTCATCATTTGCAAGGCTTCAGTCCAGCCCGCAATTACGCCGCGCACATCGAATGTTACAGGTTCTTTGCGTTCGTAACTCGAATCGAAAACTTTGCCGTCAAGCGTTTTGCCCATGTAGTGCGTGGTAACTTTGTCGGTAAGTTTGGGTGTTGCGCCTGTTCCGTCTTTCAAGACTTTGAACTGCAAGCCACTTGGCAGAGCAATTACGCCTGCTTGTTTTTTATTTTCTTCCAAAAACTTTTTGCCTTTTTCGATCACTGCCCCATATTTTTTGGTTTGCATGGCATTTACGTGATTGCTGATGACCGTATTCGCCTGTTGTTCGCTAAGTAAGGGTTGTTTTCCCTCGAAAACAGTTTTGATAGCAAGAGCCACCATATCGGCGTTGATGGTTTCGAAAAAACCGCCTTTTTTAATGTTTTGAGCTATCGAAAGCCCAATGCTGTAACTTACGGAGTCCAAAGGCGTTTTAAATGCGTTTTGTGCCGACATATCAAAATAAGCTAAAAAAAGTACAAAAAATAATAAACTGCGTTTCATTAGAATAAAAAATTGGGATAAAAATAAGGATTTGAAAAGACAAAATTAAAGGAAAAATGGAATAAAGCCTAATTTCGTTTAAAAATAAGCAATTTCATGCCCATTTTCAGGTTTTTATCGTCCGTAATGTCGTTGTCCTTGCGAATATCGTCAGGATTTATGCCGAATTTTTTGGCAATCGATTCGACAGTGTCGTTCATTCGAACGGTATATTCGACAGGTTCGCCTAAAGCCAATTTTTCGGCATCAGACATTAAAGGTTTTTGAGATTCTGTATTGGTTTTGGGTACTTCTGGTTCTGGGATTTTGGTTGCAGGAATTTTGATTTTCATGCCCACTTTTAGGTCTTTGGGGTGCATAATGAGGTTTTCCTGCTGAATTTTCAGCACCGTTGTTCCGTAGCGTTGTGCCAATTTCCCCAAAACATCGCCGTCCTTTACTGTATAATCGACCATCTGAATATCGTTTAACAGGCCTGTTTTGGTTGGCACTGTCTGATCAATACCCTGATTTTCAGATACTTGTGTTTTAGGAGTTTCGTTTTGGCTACTATTTCCCGCTGAATTTTTTTCACCAAAATCAAAAATGGCTTCTCCTTGATTGTTTTTCGGGTAAATGGTAAGTTCCGTACCTACTTTGATGCTATTGATACTTTCCAAACCGCTTGATTCTTGGATTGCTTCGCTTGTGGTGTTGAATTTTTTGGCAATCGTACCCAACAGTTCGCCATATTTTACCCGATATTTGATCGCAAGCAAAGGCGCACTTGAAGTGGAATTTTGGCTATTGTTTTGCGAACTTTTCGGTGCTGTATCGTTCGTAGGATTGGTTTTAATATCCGTTTTAGCGGTATTATTGGCTTTTTTGTTGTCCCGAACAATGATCAGCACATCATTAGCCTTTATCTGGTCGAATTTTTTAATCTTTTTATTCCATTTCAAAATATCCGTTCCTGTAACATCATATTTCGACACAATAGCCGTAAGCGTTTCGCCTTTTTTGATTTTGTGGCGGATCGTATCTTGAAATATAGGATTTTTGGCTTGTATTTTTCCTATTAAAACAAATAATAATAGGAAAAAACAAAGTATTTTTTGATTTTTAAGTTTTGACATAAAAATGTTGTTTGTTGTTGAATGTAACATACGCTTTAGCGTGTGAGCTAATTTTTTTGCCTTTGCAGGTCTTTTGACCTGCAAAAATCTAATTTTTATTGCAATTATAAGCAGGATTATCGAGCAAAGTTTTGGCTTTTTCGTGTCCTTTGGCTATTCCGGTTAGAATATCGTTACAACCGCCTGTTTTATCGCCCGATTTGCATTTTGCCATGCCCCTAAACGTAAAAAGTCGGGCATCATTGCCACCGTCTATCGCTATCGCTTTGTCATAATCTTCTACGGCTTCCTTATATTTTTCCAAATTGGTGCGGGCATAAGCGCGTTTGTTATAAGCCCAAGCAAATTTCGGATTGGCATAAATGGCATTCGTATAGCTTTCAATAGCTCCTTCGTAGTCCCCGCCTTCAAAACGCGCTTTGCCTTCTTCGGCATAGTCTTCGGCGCGGCGCATCATATCAAATGTTTTTGGCACGTAGGCTTTGATGATCTGATTGACTTCTTGCAAACCTAAGTCTTTGGCTTTGAACCAATTAATACAAGCCCCGTCTATATTTCCCCGATAATATTCGGCAGTTCCCCGAAACACAAAAGCTTGAGCAAAATCTTCTTTTCCCTCGATTGCCTTGCTAAATGCCGCTACCGCCTCGCCCCATTTTCTTGTTTCCAAACTTTTTTTGCCCAAGCTAAAAAACTCTTCAGGCGTTTGTGCGTGAGCAAAAGCACCATAAAAACCCAAAATAAGCAATAGCACTTTTTTCATCGTTATAATATTTTTAGTGAATGAATAGAAATAAGATCAACCTTTCAAAAATTTCAAAATTTGGAAGGGTTTTTTAGTAAATTTTTATTTGATCCTAATTTTTGTTGCCCCATCACCCGAAAAGGCATCAGTAATTTCAGGATTCAATTTCAGCAGTGCCTCAAGTGTTGTGCCAAGCCTTTCCGCTACCGTTTTCAAACTTTCACCAAACGAAGGAATATCGTACTGGGCATTTTGCGGATTGGTATTTTCCTGCGGTTTTGGCGTTTCTTTGGGTATTTCCTTTTTTTCAGGCACAACTTCATTTGTCATTTCCAAAAGCCCGCCGTTTGATGGATTGACCACTTTATTTTGTGCTTTCAAATACACTTTCGAGCCTTTGGGCAAATTATTAGGAATATTC
The DNA here is from genome assembly GCA_013297565.1 of Cytophagales bacterium. Lineage (GTDB taxonomy): Bacteria > Bacteroidota > Bacteroidia > Cytophagales > Thermoflexibacteraceae > JAAFHK01. Next base: position 3,135 of record JAAFHK010000139.1, on the reverse strand, counting down.
GGATTGTAAGTCCGCAAATCCGCCACGCTGATCAAAAATTTGTCAGAAATTTCTTCCAAACTTTCCATATTTCGACCGACCGTATAAACTTCGGGCAGAAGCATATTTTCGGACATACTATTGTCCGAGCTTGTCGTATTATTTTGCTTCGTAGTCGTTTGGTTATCAGTGTTTTGTGTGTTTACAGGTTTGGTTTCTTCCTGTGCAGGTTGCATATCGAGGCTTTCATTCGTTACGTCAAGCGTTAGCGAAAGCGGCGAAGGCAAATAATTTTTGCTTTGGGCTTGAGTGCCACTTGTCTGATCAGGCTCATCTTTTTTGGTTTGTGCGGTCAGTTTCGCCTGTTCGATAGCGGCTAAAGCGGCATCTTCATTTTCATAAAGTTTAATTTTTGTTCCCGCCACAACCGCATTCGTCAGCCGATCTATGTTGTTCCATTCCAAAAGTTTTTTGACCTCAATATTATATTTCCTCGAAAGGATATAAATATTTTCCCCTTTCTGCAAAACATGGTGCGCAGGCGGCACTTGATCGGCAGTTGGTTTGAGGAAAACCCGACATTTCAAGGGCAAAGATTGGTTGGTGTGCAGGAAATTCCATTTCGCCAAGTCCGCTTCTTGCAAACCGTATTTTACGGCTACGCTTGTGGTCGTTTCACCTTCTTTTGTAACCGTATGATATTCAGGTATTTTGCGCGCCGCAGGAGCATCTTTAGCGTTTTTTGAAGCCGTTTTGCCTTTTTTATTACTTGTCAAAGTGCTTTTCGCAGGGTTTAAACCTGTTTTTTTCGAGGTCGTTTTGGCTTTTTCGGTATTGGTATTGGCGTTCGAACGCAATTTGAGTTTTTGCCCCGATTTAATCACGGATTTATTGGTCAAATTATTTAGTTTCATCAAATTTGACAAAGGAATATTATAATCTTTCGAGATTTGGCTCAAACTTTCACCTTTTTGAACCACATGAAAACCATTCGTTTGGCTTTGCACCGTATTGGCAAGTGCCTGTTTGTTGGTATTTTCGTTCGTAGGCTTCAAAAAAACAGCCGTATTTTCTTTTATCTGGCTGGTATCTTTAACAGATTCAGTGGTTTCAGTAGGATTTTTTTCCTCAAGAGGTGCTTTTTCTTCAAGAGATGTATCTTGGACAGGTTCGGTCGGTGCTTCTTCTTCGTGCTTCACGATCAAATATTTTCTGCCCGTTTCCAAACGGCTATGTACCTCCAAATTATTAATCTTACGAAATTCGACCACACTCATGCTATAATGCGAAGCAATACTTTGAGCCGTTTCATCTTCTTGGGCTACGTGTATTGACTGATTGCCCTGCGGGATAAGTTCCTGCTCTATTTTTTCTTCGTATATACGTATCGGATCGCTTGCTGTGCGCTTATTTTGCAACCAAATTTCGCGGTTCGTAGCCGTAGGTTCGTTATCACCTATCAGATTGTACTTTTTCAAGTCTTTCAAACCGATCCCAAACCGTTGCGCGCATTCCCAGAAACTTTCATTTTCTTTCAAATACCCTTTACTAATATTTGCTTTGCCTTTTTTGGCTTCCAAATAATACACTTGCCCAATTTTTAAAACAGGTTCTTTCCCTAAGTCATTGTATTTCAAGAACTTCTTTTCTTTTAGCTTCGCAAAGTTCAAAATTTCTGACAAACTGTTTCCGTCCTGATAGACAACAGCACGCAAACCATTCGATTTCACAAAGGTATAAACCTGCTGATCACCGCCCAAAGTTTGCTCCTTTTGATCGGTCAAAATAGGATAATTTTGAGATAAGCGAAACAGCGTATCATGGCGAAATTCGAAAAAATAACTTTCAAAATTCGCTGAAAACGGAAGAAAAGAGGCTTGTGCAAAACTTACCGAAGGCACAAGCATAATTAAAGCAAAAATATACTTTTTCATGGGAAAAGGACAATTCGTTGGATTTCAAGAACAATATTACAATAATTGGTTTTTTTTTCCAATAAAATAACGTTATTTTTTTGATAATCTGTTATTTCGAGGCTTTGAGTTAAAGTATTACTTAAATACAAATTTGATTTTATACCCAATCAAAATTGCTTTTGTATGGCGAACATTCTTGGTCGCCACAGAAACGAACAAGAACTTCGTTTTTACATAAAACCATTTTTTTGAGTATAAAACAAGTGTTTTTTTATTCATAAGAAGACAATAATTTTGAATATAAAAAAGCAAGCCAAATTTACAATTTGTAAAAAAATATTCTTCTAAATACTTTTTTTATCTACATTCGCCCAAAGCAACTTATTTTTTATTATTTATGAAATTACTATATATACTTCGGCACGCCAAATCCGATTGGGTTGATTTTTCTGTTTCCGACTTTGACCGAACCCTCAGCGAAAGAGGCGAACGAGATGTCCCCAAAATGGGCGATTTTTTGGCAAAAAAAGGCACTTTGTTGGATCGAATAATATCGAGTTCGGCAGTTAGAGCAAAAACTACAGCCCTAAAAATAGCCCCTTATGTAAAGTACTCTGTTGAAAATATTATTTTTGAACAAGTCTTATATTTGGCAGAACAAAATACCATCAAATATCTGATCCAAAATCAACCCGATGAGGTCAAGAAACTCATGATTGTAGGACACAATCCGGGGCTTACGGATATAGTGAATACCTTAATTAGTACCAAAATAGACGAAATTCCAACCGCAGGCATTGTGGCTTTGCGTTTTTCAACCGAAAAATGGTCGGAAATTAGCAAAGAAAATGCTACTTTTTGGTTTTTTGAAAGCCCAAAACTAATTTGAGGCGAATATTTTTTTAGTCAAATGTAAAATGTACCAAAAGTTTTAATATTTTGCGAAGTTAAACGAATTACCCAAAAAATAAATAATGTAGGGATTATGCTTGGACACCCGCGTGGTTTGGCAGTTTTATTTTTTACTGAAATGTGGGAACGTTTCAGTTATTATGGCATGAGGGCTTTGTTGGTTTTGTACCTGATGAGCCAAATGGGTTTGGAAAGAGCCGCCGCTTTGGAAATTTACGGCATTTTTACTGCCGCCGCCTACTTTACAAACCTACCAGGTGGCTTTTTTGCGGATAAGATTTTAGGACAGCGTAAGGCAATTTTCGTAGGAGGTTTACTTATTGCTCTT
>JAAFHK010000138.1 GCA_013297565.1 Cytophagales bacterium | reverse complement strand
CCGCACCGAATCGGGGCAGGTCATTCTCGACAAAGCGGGATTTTTGGTTTTAGAAAATACTTTTGAGGCTTCGGGACGCTACCGAGTCGAGGTTGTAGGATCGGCGGCGGATAGTTCGAAAGTGTGGCTCGAAGACTATATCGAAAATACTGACGGACGTACCTATAACGTAACAGGCAATATTTCCTTTACGCCTTCGCCCAATAGCCAAACTGTAGGAATTGATGGCAGTCCTTTCAAGGCAGGCAGACATCGGTTCAAATTGCACGCTACCGCCCCGATCAAAATCGACAAAATACAATTTGTTTTGCTAACCAAACATCAACAAACACCTACTTCCCTAACCCAAAATACGAAAGGCAAAGATTGGAAATTGGTTTGGGCGGACGAATTTGAGGCACAAAATGTTGACACCTCAAAATGGACTTACGATATTGGAAATTGGGGTTGGGGCAATAACGAACTGCAATATTATACTGAAAACAGAACGGAAAATGCTCGGATCGAAAACGGAAATTTGGTGATCGAAGCCCGAAAAAACGACATGGGACAGGCTTGGACTTCAGCCCGATTGACGACACGAGGAAAGGTAAGTTTCTTGTACGGAAAAATCGAATTTAGGGCAAAAGTACCAAAAGAAAGAGGAAATTGGGCGGCGGCTTGGACTTTAGGAGATAGTTACAAAGACGAAGTAGATTGGCCTTATTGCGGAGAAATTGATATTTTGGAAAGCGTAGGTTATGAAGTAAGCGAAAAAGGAGATGGCATTGCTCACGCAACGGTGCATACGCCAGCCTATTATTTCAAAATCAATAACCAAATCAGCAGTACAAAAGACATCAAAAATATTGTCGGTGATTTTCATACCTACGCTGTAGAATGGACACCTACGGAAATTCGGGGATTTGTTGATGGAGAACAGTATTATCTCTATGACAAAAATGCCAACGAAAAGGAATTTCCTTTTACCAAACCGCAAAATTTGATTTTAAACCTCGCTATGGGCGGCGGCTGGGGCGGTGCAAAAGGCATGGATACGACCGTAGTTTCCCAAAAATTTGTGCTGGATTACGTAAGGGTGTATGAGAAAAAGTAGAAAAAATAGTGTTTAATCATCATAAACCCAAAAATGCCTTTCTTTTAGATTGGCATTTTTTTATGTTCCTCGCATGAACAATCCCTACCTTAACAATATCCTAAAAACATGAAACAAAAAGTCTTGTTTTCATAAAGCATTTGAAAAAAAAGAATACTTTTGGCTTCGAATTAACCAAAACAATTCCAATGCAACAGCCTTTTCAGATCAAAACAAAAACCTTCCAAATGTTAGCCGATACGCTAACTCCTGTGAGTATTTATCTCAAATTGCGAGATCAGTTTCCGCAATCCGTTCTGCTGGAAAGTACGGACTACAAAAGCCATATCAATAGTTATTCTTTCGTAGGCGTTCAGCCCATTGCTTCTTTCAAGGTCGAAAACAAGCAAATTGTAGAGCAAATCCTTGATAATCAAACCATTACAAACCCTATTGTTCAAGGCGAAGTCCCCAAACGTCTGCGGGCTTTTACCCAAAGTTTTCAAATAGAGAACAGCAAACCCGAAGTTCATGTCAATGGGCTTTTTGGTTACAGCTCTTTTAATGCGGTTCAATATTTCGAAAATATCGAACTGACTGCCCCCAAACAAATCGCTTCCGAAATTCCAGATATGTATTATGCTCTTTTCCAATACATTATCATTATCAATCACTTCAAAGACGAATTGGTCATTGTCGAAAACCAAATGGGCGATTCGCCAAGTCAATTAGAAAAGATCGTAGATTTATTGGAAAGTAAAAATTTTGCCACCTATCATTTCGAACCTGCGGACGATGAAGTGTCAAATATTACGGACGAACGTTTTATGGAAATGGTAAGCGAAGGCAAACGGCATTGTCATTTGGGAAATGTGTTCCAAATTGTGGTTTCTCGGCAGTTTTCGCGCAGTTTCAAAGGCGATGATTTTAATTTGTACAGGGCTTTGCGCTCCGTAAATCCCTCGCCTTATCTGTTTTATTTCGATTTTGGTAGTTTCAAAATTTTTGGTTCTTCACCCGAAGCCCAAATCCAAGTCCAGAAAGGAAAAGCCTACATCAACCCCATCGCAGGAACTTTCCGAAGAACAGGCAATGACCAGACCGACCGCGAATTGGCACAAAAACTCTCTGCCGATCCGAAAGAAAATGCCGAACACGTCATGTTGGTGGATTTGGCACGAAACGATTTGAGCAGAAATTCTAAGAACGTAAAAGTAGAGATTTATAAAGAAGTCGAATACTACAGCCACGTAATTCACTTGGTTTCGCGGGTAAGCGGCGAAATAGAACCCAACACGAACACCATAAAGATCATGGCAGATTCCTTTCCTGCGGGTACGCTTTCGGGAGCTCCCAAATACAAAGCCATGCAACTGATCGACAGTCTGGAAAACCAACAGCGAGGTTATTATGGCGGTTGCTTGGGTTATATTGGTTTTGACGGCGAAATCAATCAGGCAATTATGATCCGTTCGTTTTTGAGCAAAAATAATAGGCTTTTTTACCAAGCAGGTGCGGGAGTCGTGGCGGATTCGCAGGAAATTAATGAGCTAAACGAAGTAAGCAATAAATTAGCCGCTTTGCGAAAAGCCATCGAAATGGCAAAAACAGTCAATTAAATATTGGTTTTTTCACAAAAAATAACTAAAAAAAGTAAATTCTGCATAACTTTCAAAAGTTTTGATCGTTCTACAATCGAACCTTTAAAATAGAATTATGCGTATCAAATCAGATAAATGTCGTTTTTTAGTAAGTTTAATAGCTTTGATAGCTATTTTGGCGCTTACTTTTAGTTTTCGAGCCGAACCTAAAGGCAACGTTTTCTTGGAAAGAAAAGGAAAAACTATCAAAATTATCAATAAAAGTGATTTTGATATTCACCATATTTATATCACTGGGAACAATAATGCAAGCTGGGGATCGGATATTTTGGGCAACGGTGATGACGACCTGCTCACGAAAGGCGAATCGCAAGAGATCGAACTGCCCGATTGCGGCAAATGGGACGTGAAAATTGTAGCTGCCGATGGCAACGAATGTATTGTGTATGACGTTGATTTGTGTGCAAACAGCGTTTGGGAAGCCGATTGTTAATGGATTTTTGAAATTTATATACTGAAACTAAATTGTTCGTTTCTGTGGCGAACAAGAATGTTCTCCATACAAAACCATTCGTTGATTGAGTATAATTAACCCCCGCAAGGTATTCGAAACCTTTAGGGGTTTTTTAATTACGCTTTTTTTATTAAAAAAGCTATTCTTTTTGCCATTCAGGATTCATTTTGAGGCTTACAGAAAAAGAACTCTCGGAACTAAGATCAAACTCGGCGGCTGGATTTCCATTTTCAGCTAATAGTTGTTGTGATCGGTTAATACCAAAGTTAAATCGATTGACAAATTTCATACTAAACATGGCTTCTGCTAAAATAGGGTTTCGATAATCACTCGTATCTGGAAAGGTTTGCTTGTTTACCTTACCATACAAACCTCCTGCATTATTAATTTCTATTCGATCCGCAAAATCATAAATATAAATAGGACTATTCGATTCATAATTGCGGTGCATAATGGCGTTCATAATCATTTCACGTACCGCAAAATACGGATAATTGTAAGAAATTCGATCTCGAAAACTATTTTCGATAGGTCGGGTACGTTGTTTAATGATCACGTTCTTCACAAATTCGTCTACTTGCCTCAAAACATCAAATAAATTTCCTTTAAAAACTTTCTCTAATTCAATTTTATCAAAATTTCCCTTTTGAATATCCTTTGTCTTGATATATTGGATATAAGCCCCGAACAAAAAATATTTAGGATCATGCCCAAACAACAAAACACCAGCATTTGTCGGTTTATCATGTTTCAAATCGTACAATCTCAAGGAAGCTAATTGCTGTTTAAAGTCCCGATGATTCTGTTCCAGAATATCTTGATCGATTGCCAAAGGCAAGTAGGAAAGTTTAATAACATCTGTAGCCAAATCCTTCATTTCGGCTTCCCAACAAGGCAGAGCATCAAAAGTGCGCGTTTGGCTAATCATCATGATAAATCTCGTTTATTTCCGCAAAAATACAAAAAATTACTTTGGCAAAGCATTAACTCAAATTTTTCTTATTTTTGCTTTTGTAAATCATATTTTAAACTGAAGCTATTTCGTATGCAAAAAACTACCATTTATTTTATTTTCATTGGATTAATTTTTCTTTCAAACTTGGCTTTTGCCCAAAATTCGGACAAACCCATTAGCGAAGATAAAATACAGTCGATCAAAAAACGCATACAAAAACAGATCGACACTTTGCAAAAGATACACGGTTTTGTGGGATTAAATGTAGGTTTTTCACTGCCCGACAGCCGTACCTACGGGCTTTCGACGGGCTACAGTTGTCTCGCACCCAAAACCAAAATGAAACCTAAAGATCGTATGTTGGTCGGCGGACTTGGCAAACTGTTTTTTGCTACCATGACCATTCAGTTGGCTAAAGAAGGCAAACTCAAACTGGACGATAAAATAAGTAAATACTTGGACAATGAGGCTTGGTTTTTGAGAATCCCAAATGCTAAAAGCCTCACAATCAGAATGTTACTCAATCATACCACAGGCATTCCTGAATATTACGAACAGGGCGATTTTATGCAGCAACTTCGCCAAAACCCCGACAAGGAATGGAAAGCAGTCGAACTATTAAATTATATTTTTGATAAAATGCCTCTTTTTGGGGCAGAAAAAAGCTGGTCGTATGCCGAAACAAATTATCTTTTGTTGGGAATTATTTTGGAAAAGAACATTGATCAAGACCTTTTCGATGAAGTCAATAATCGGCTCATTCGCCGTTTGCAATTAACCGAAACCGAACGTGCCGATTCACGCATCATTTCGCGTTTGGCAGTCGGCTATTCGATGCCCAAAAGCCCTTTTGGTTTCGAAGGAGCTAATGTAGAAAATGGTTTATTAAAAATAAATCCGCAATACGAATGGACGGGCGGAGGTTTTGTTTCGAATGCCGAAGAATTGGCTATTTTTTCAAAAATGCTTTTCGAAAAGCATTTTTTTGACGAAAAATGGCTGTTCGAGATGCTCGTAGGCGTGGAGGCAAACACAGGAAAAAATCACCGCTACGGTCTGGGGGTGCAGATCAGACCAAGTGCTATTGGGACAACTTTTGGGCATAGCGGCTGGTTTGCGGGATATTTGTCCGAAGCGGTTTATTTTCCTGAAATGAAAGCGGCAGTAAGTGTGCAGTTCAATACGGACGATTTGAAAAAATTGGGCAAGTCGCCTTATGATTATGCCTCCGAAATTGGGCAAATAATTTACGAAGTTCTAAGCACCAAGTAAAAAAAGCAAAAATTTGAACTCAAAATTAGGATAAGCACAAGAATTTTTTTTATAATTGCGGAATAAACTTATTTCTATTATGAGAAAGACAAAAATTTTTACAATTATTACTTATCCTTTAGTGTTTTTCCTATTTTATGCTGTTTATAACAGTATTAATTCCAAAATAGAGGAAGATCGCTATATTAAGCGTTCGGAAGGTGCTGTTATTGAGCGCCTCAAGATGATCCGTGATGCAGAAAAAGCCTATATCGCCTTTAATGGTCGCTATACGGCGAGTCCTGATACGCTGATCCAGTTTTTGAAAAGTGGTATTATTTACAACGTTTCAAAACGTGAAATCATCACCAAACGCGACAAAGAAGACCCAGATTATTACACAAAAGGTTCTGAAAAAATTGAGTTCAAGTTCGACACTTTGGGATCAGAAAATGCTTTGGAAAAACTATTTCCCAAAAGCAAATACCCTGATTTTGATGTAAATACAATTGGACAAAATCCTATTTTCCCTGACAAAAAATTTGAATTTTTTACCGACACCGTTCGCAAACAAACGACCGTTTTGGTACACGTTTTAGAGGTTGTCGACATGAGTCCTGTTGATAAAACCCGCAAGGAAGACAGCGAAAATCGCAAACGCAGATTTTTACGTTTCGGCTCTCGTACAGAAACTACCCTCACAGGTAATTGGGAAGATTAAGAAAAACAAACCTATGAGGTTCTGAAAAACCTTATAGGTTTTGCCTGTAAAATACAAAAATGAATGAAAACAACACCTACCTACAAAGCTGTTCATACGTATAAATCGCCTGTTTTTAATGTTTATAGTATTGAAAAATACCGTTTGGCGATGGTTTTGGGAAAAATGTATTTTTCGATAGTGGCTGTCGAGCCTGCCACTTCGAAATGCGTACTTTGGGAGCATTATGAAATTTTTAATGCCGATTCTCCCTCTCAATCTGTGGAAGCGATCAAAGGTTTGGTGTCCCAGCATTTTTGCCTCAATGCAGGTTTTTGGCATTCGATTTCCATTGCCGTTTCGAGTGATCAGTTTTGTTTTGTCCCTTCTGCTTATTTTGAGGAGAGTGCAAAAACTGATTATTTGCAACTCAACACACATTTGGAAAATTCACAAGGCGTGGAAAGTATGTTTTTACCCCAACCTGATGCTTATTGCGTGTTTGCTATAGATGAAAGGATTCGTAATTTTTGGCAAATGATCTACCCCCAAAAAACGCTTAAGTTCTCACATCAAATTGCCTCTTTTTTGCTTTCTCTCCAACAAATTCCCACAGTCCAAAACGATCAGTATCTACATTTACTGCTTCAAGATGGCGGTTTTTATGCCATTCATTTCAAAAAAAATCAGTTCGATTTTGCTAATTGGTTCAAATTTGGGACGGTGCAAGATTTTTTGTATTATGTTTTGCTCTTGGTCGAACAGTTAGGACTTGATGCACGGTCGGCGCAAATTTGGCTATATGGAAATGTTAGCAAAAAATCCGATTTGTACGCTCATCTAATCCAGTATTTGGATAAAGTGCAGTTTGGGACTACCATGCCGAAGATAGAATTAGGCACTGATTGGGAAAATCTGCCTGCCCAGCAAGTATTCGGTACTTTGGGGCTTTTGGCAGTCTAAGGAAAAAAAAATTCTTTTCTCTTATTTTCTAAAACTTAGCCTTCTTTTTTTACTAAAACTGCATAGTTTTCGACAACTCTTTCTGTAGTGTTAAAGATGCGCTGTGGATTGAGCTGTAGAAAAAAAATAATACATTTGCATTTCGGCATATTTACAGCTAATTAAGTATTCGAACTTGTTTTGTCAAAAAATGCGTGTATTTTTTTCATTTTTTTTGCTTTTGTGTTTGCCGATTATCCAGATTTTGGGGCAAAACTCTCTGCGCTTTAGCCGAATAAGCGAAAAAGAAGGGCTAAAAAGCACGACTGTTTATGCCATCGTACAAGACAAAGCGGGCTTTATGTGGTTTGGCACTAAAAATGGTTTGCACCGTTTCGATACCAAAAATATTCGAACCTTCCTGCCCGATTCCGCACACCCAAAGAGTCTAAAACACGAAAAAATAAGAAGTTTGTTGATCGACTCCCAAAATCGTTTTTGGGTAGGCACTGCCCAAGGTCTGCAGTTATTTGACCAATTAAGCGAAAAATTTACAGATTTTCAGTTGGACAAGCCCGAAAATAGTAGGCAAGAAATTCTTTCTATTTATGAGGATCGGGAAAAAAATATGTGGTTTGGAACGGAAAAAGGTTTGTTTTGTTGGCATAAAAAAAAACAAACTTGGGATTTTTATAGAAGTGTAGTGGATTCGCTTGTCAAAAACCATGAAGAAACGAACTATCTATCAGGGACTATTTTGCAGGACAAGCGCGGCAAATACTGGTGTCCTACATGGCTGGATAAATACGGTTTTGTAGAAGTAGATGTTCAGAAAAAAACAATTTCCCTTCCTATGCCTATTGCTAAGTACGATCCGTTAAGCTCCGAAACAGTCCTATCTACTAATTCTGCTCAATTGGCTGATAAAACTTATGAGGATTCGAAAGGTTTTCTTTGGTTTAGTTCTTTTTTGGGCTTGTATCGCTATAATCCAGCAAGCCAAGATTTCACATGGTTCAGAGTCCAAGCCAGCAAAGACAAAAAAGGCGTTTTGCCAAGCCGTGTAAGGGACGTGTGCGAAGATAGCGAAGGGCGACTTTGGATAGGGACTTATGGGGGCGGACTTTGCTATTTCGATGCGCAAACCGAAAATTTTATTACCTATGTGCATGATTCTCAAAACCAATCCTCGATCAGTAGTAATTATATCCGATGTCTGTTTCGGGATAGGGAGGGCAATATTTGGATCGGTACTGACAATGGAGTTTCGATCCTCGATCCTTTGAACAACCAATTCGAGAGTATTGCGCCTGTTTTGCCCAATACCGAAGGGGCTACGATAGGTAACTCAAGAGTAGAAGAAGACGAAAATGGCTTACTATGGAGCAGAGTCATCAAAGGCAAAGAATATTTAGGACCTACTCACCATGGAATTTGGGGCTATAATCCTGCTACGCAAGAACTGATCAAAACGCCTTTTCTAAAAAAATCACGCATAGTACACAGGTTCTCAAACACTACTTTCTTAGTACAAAATATTGATAATGAAAGACTTAAAGACCAATTTTTGTATGTTTGGGATAGTCAAAAAAAGCGTGCTAAACCCTACTTACATTTTCCAAAACTCAAATCATGGATGAATGCTATGTCTATTTTTTTAGAAACAGATTCTACTATGTGGATAGGAGACTATTGGCAAGATATTGCACGCCTAAGTCCTCGTTTTATGAATTTTTATATCAATTTTCAAGATACTGCTTTTAAATATAATTTTTTTAATACTGTATTTTTGAAAGATTCAGAAGGTAAGGTTTGGCTTTCAGGGTACTCCGACCAATTGTATTATTTTGACTCCCAAAAGCCCGCCCAAATATTGGTTAATAAGGATTTGAGGTCTAAATACGACTCAACAGCCGACTCGGTCATTGTCAATCAGTTAGTATCCATTCCGCTAAAGAAAAAGAGGGACGCTATAAATCGTATAACTTCCTTGCTGGAGTATGGGGACGAAATACTTATTTCGACCTCCGACATTGGGATCGTGGTGGTTGATAAAAAAACAAAGAAAATAAAAAAGCAATATACCCAAAAAGAGGGCTTGGTCGACAACTCAATTTATGCTATGGTGCGTGATAAACAAGGTTTTTTGTGGTTTTCACACCCTAAAGGTATTACAAGATGGGGCAAAAAAACAGATCGTTTTGATCATTATTTTGTCCAAACCGACATCCCGACCGTAGGCATGAAAGAACAAGGAGCAGGCGAGGGAACGGCTTATTGCAGTCCATTTAGCGGCAAAATCTATTTTGGGATTGATGAAGGCTTGATTGCTTTTGAGCCTGAAAAACTCAAACAAAATCAGAAAAAACCCGATGTTTTTATTTCCAAATTTAAGGTATTTGGCAAAGAATATGCCTTCGATAGCCTCATAAGTGCCAAAAAAGAAATTGTATTAAACTATGACGAAAATTTTATTAGTTTCGAATTAGCCGCCCTCAACTATTCCAATTATTGGTTTAACCAATATGCCTATAAAATGGAGGGTTTGAACGAGGATTGGGTAGAATTAGGCACAAAAAACGAAGCTATTTATACCAATTTGCCCGCTGGCGAATACACTTTTCGGTTTCGAGCAAGCAACGACAAAGGCGTATGGAACGAAAAAGGAAATTTCATGAGGGTAATTGTCCTGCCGCCTTGGTGGGCTACTTGGTGGTTTCGCACACTTGCCATAAGTTTGGTTTGGAG
>JAAFHK010000137.1:9095-9852 GCA_013297565.1 Cytophagales bacterium | reverse complement strand
ACGAGCCTTTTGATAATTTAACCATGGCAAATAGGCTTTCTGCTTTGGGAAATGTGGATTTGATCAATACAAGTCCCTCTATTTTGCAAATGAATATTAACCAAATAAAAGTTGATTTGGTCAAATATCCCTACGATTTTATTCAAAATTACGAAACCGTAGAAAATATACGTCTTCTTCCGATTGATAAAATTGCGGTCATGAAATTGATGGCAATAGCGAACCGAGGTACGAAAAGGGATTTTGTAGATTTGTATTTTCTGCTCAAAACATACTCTTTCAGGGAAATTATGCAGTTTTTTAGCTTATATTTTCCTATGGTTAATCCTTTTCATATTCTCAAAAGCCTTACTTATTTTGAGGATGCCGAAAACCAAACCATGCCCACAATGTTAGAAAAAACAGATTGGGAAAAAGTAACGAAAAACATTTATACCACCGTTCAAAACTATTTAAAAAAATGAAAACCCTATCTATATTCTTCATTTTCAGTCTATTATCCACTACACTTTTTGCCCAAGTACGAACTTTTGAGGCAGAAACGGCAGTTAGCTTTTTCGATATTCGCAAAAAAAGCACTGAAACTGTAAAAACCGAAGTCAAAGAGGAAAAAGACAGTCAAAAACCCTCTATTTCTCTCACTGTGCCTAATTCGGTCAATACGCCTACTTTCGAACTCAATGGCAAGGTTACGGACAACAAAGCCGTAACGGAACTCTCGATCAACGGCACAGAAATAGGCATCAAACCCAAAACA
>JAAFHK010000137.1:8695-9085 GCA_013297565.1 Cytophagales bacterium | reverse complement strand
TTAGTTTCATTGCCAAAGACGAGGCAGGAAATACGGAAACGAAAACGCATTCGATTGAGTATAAAAAGCAATTACTCAAAAGAGATTTTGGAAAACGCCTTGCTTTTGTGGTTGGAAACAGTCAGTATCAACACGAAACGCCTCTGACCAATCCCAAAAATGATGCAGATTCGATAGCGAAAGCACTCAAAACTATTGGTTTTGAGGTTATGCAGTATTTTGATTTGGATCGGGCTTCATTCTTGAAAGCGATTGGTGATTTTTATCTCAAATTAAAAAATGATCAAATAGAAACCGCTTTATACTATTATGCGGGTCATGCGGCTGATGCTCATGGCGAAAACTATGCGATTCCCGTTGATTTTAAGTTCAGTGGAATAAAGGATCAAT
>JAAFHK010000137.1:0-8685 GCA_013297565.1 Cytophagales bacterium | reverse complement strand
GTGGAAAATAACGGCATCAAACTACAAAATGTATATGGCAAATGGCAAAAACAAAAATAAATCTAATTATTATTGATGCTTGCCGAAGTCAAATGCGAGGATTTGGGACAGAAAGAGGATTAAATGACAACAAATTAGCCCAAAGTCTTGCGCCTTTAGGTTCATATATTGCCTACGCCACCTCTCCTGGTAAAACAGCAAAAGACGGTTCAGGAAGTAACGGTCTTTACACTTCTTGCCTACTCAAACATATTCGTACCGAAGGAATTACAGTCGAAACTGTTTTTAAAAGAGTTAGGCAGTGTGTGATAGACATTCAAGGCACTACTTTTGGGCAGTTACCATGGGAAAATTCAGCATTAACGGGCGGTGATTTTTATTTTTTACCATCTCTTAAATAAAAGCCTTTGCCTAAGCCTCCATTACTGCGTAATCCACGAAGCAGGGGACGAAGGTGGAGAATTTATTTTCATGAAGAAATAAAAAAAAAAGGGCAATAATTACCCAACGAATCTCCCCGATTCCTTGGGTAATTATTGTAAAAATTTCGTATATTTGGGAAAAAATAAATATCGATTATGCAAGCATTAGCCAAACAGCCTTTAAGCAATGTTCAGTTAGAGTTGCTTAAAACGTTTTCTCATCAGCTTTCCGAACAAGACCTGCTCGAATTACGGAAAATGTTGGCGGTATTTTTTGCCAAACGCCTGATTCAACAAGCTGATAAGGTTTGGGAAAACCAAAATTGGTCGGATCAGGACGTGGATAAAATGTTGGAAACGAAAATGAGGAAAAAAAGGAAATCATGAAAAAAGTAGTGTTGGACACGAATGTATTTTTGGTTTCGCTTTCAAGCAAATCAAAAGTACATTGGATTTTCCAAAATCTTTTGGAAGGAAAGTATAGTTTGTGCGTAACTACGGATATTTTATCGGAATATGCCGAAATTATCGAGCAACACATGGGAACTACGGCAAGTGAAAGTGCTTTGGGCGTGATCGAAAATTTGCCGAATGTAGAACTAATCACGACTTATTATAAATTTGGCTTACTCAAAGATGAAGACGACAATAAATTTGTAGATTGTGCAGTGGCTTGTAATGCACACTTTATTGTGAGCCATGACAAGGATTTTAAAGTTTTAGAAAGAGTTAATTTTCCGAAGGTAAAAGTAATTGATACTGAACAGTTTAAACAAATTTTATCTAAATAATTACCCAACCAATCTCCCCGATCCGTTGGGTTCTTTTTTTGCTATACTCAATCAAAAATGATTTTGTTTGAAGATCATTTTTGATTGAGTATAATCAGATTTTTACACCTTCCTCCAAACCGTTTCATCGCGTTCTGCACCTACCGAAATCAAAGGAATCGGCAAATTGAGTTCCTGTTCTATAAAGGCAACGTATTGCTGAAAACTTTTGGGCATGGCTTCGAAAGTTTTGATTTCGCTGATGTCTTTTTCCCAACCTTTGAAGGTTTTATAAACGGGTTTTATGGGCATATCGGCTATTTCGAAGGGCATTTTGTCGGTTTGTGTGCCATCGGGAAGCTCATAATGGGTGCAGATTTTGATTTCCGAAAAAGTGTTCAGCACATCGGATTTCATCATATAAAGTTGTGTTGTACCATTGATCATATTGGCGTACTGCAAAGCAGGCAAATCCAACCAACCGCATCGGCGCGGTCTGCCCGTAACCGATCCAAATTCTCGCCCAATTTCCGCCATTTTTTTACCTGTTTCATCAAAAAGTTCCGTAGGGAAGGGACCACTGCCAACTCGCGTGCAGTAGGCTTTGAAAACCCCAATTGTTTCCTCGATTTTTCGTGGCGAAACGCCCAAACCCGTGCAAGCACCCGCCGCCGAAGTATTCGAACTGGTAACGAAAGGGTACGAGCCAAAATCGACATCGAGCAATGTGCCTTGTGCGCCTTCGGCTAAAATATTTTTGCCTTGTTGGATAAAATCATTGATAAAATACTCACTATCAACCACTTGGAAATTCATCATGTACTCTACAGCGTCCCAAAAATCCTCCTCAAGATCGCCCCAATTCGGCACTTCGAAATCGAGTTGTTTGAGTTTTTCGAGGTGATCTTCTTTGCGTTCGAGGTATTTTTGTTCAAAATCTTTTTGGTGCAAATCGCCCATTCGCAAGCCCGATCTACCTGTTTTGTCTTGGTAAGCGGGACTAATGCCTCTCAAAGTAGAGCCAATTTTATGGTCGCCTTTGGCGTGTTCCTGTGCTGCATCGAGCAAACGGTGAGCAGGTAAGATCAGTTGGGCTTTTTTGGAAATAAAAAGGTTTTGGCGAACAGTTATACCCATGTTTTCGAGTTCGACCAATTCTTTTTTTAACGTAACCAAATCGAGAACCATGCCATTACCAATCAAATTAGTGGTTTCCGAACGGAAAATACCCGAAGGAATTTGGCGAAGTACGTGCTTTTTTCCGCCAATATTTAGCGTATGCCCCGCATTGGGGCCTCCTTGAAAGCGGGCAACCATGTGGTATTTTTCCGCCAAAAAATCCACAATTTTGCCCTTGCCTTCATCACCCCACTGCAAACCTAATAAAATATCCATCTTGTCGTTTTGTTAAAAATGTAAAACCATGTAATTGCAGGTCAAAAGACCTACAAAGGCAATTAATATCTTCTGCCGCTTCCACGTCCGCCTCTGCGTTTTTGGCTTTCCATTTCCGCAAAAAGCATTTCGAGCAATTCCGCTTCCAAATCGGCTTCGTCCTCTTCCATCACCAAACCCGCTTCCATTGCCGCTTTATTTAGTTTTTCGTCTATTTTTTGCTCATCAACCTTGCCTGTTTGCTTCACTTCGTCCAAAATTTCTTTCAAAACTTGTAAAAGTGTTTGCATTTTTTCGATATGGTCGATATTTTCCTGAAAATTCCCATTTTTTACTTCTTTGTTGTAACGTTTGACCATTTTGCCCATTTCCGAACCTTTTGTTTGTTTGATTTCGAGTTTGGTGCGCTTGAGTTGGTCTTCGAGCAGTTCGAGTTCGCGCTGTTTTTGTTCTATTTCTTTATCCAAATAGTTCAGTGTTTCGCTTTCTTGGTCGAATTTGGGAATTACGGTAACATCATTTTCTCTGTAAAAGGCTTCAATTTCCAATAATTCGGCAAAATCTCCTCTCGAATAGGCTTCATTGATACGTTGCATAATTCTATGAAACTCATCGGCTTCTTCGGTGCTGGCGGCTTTGTCGGGGTGAAAACGCGTTGCCAAACGGATAAAAACTTTGCGAATATCCTGCTGTTCCTTGTCTTTGGGTTTGACCATAAAATCATCAAAAATATGTGCTGATTTTGCTTCTTCTTGTTCCTCATAAAAGCGGCTAAAATCAGGTTCTTCGTCCTCCTCGCCATCAGTAGGTTCGGGAATATGCGGAATGGGCAAAACCTCATTTATAAACTCGATAAGGTCTGTCAAGTGTCGTTTTTCTTTCTTTTTAATACTTTTCAGTTTCATCACTTCGGCAAAAACCTTCATCAATTCTTGTTTCATGCGTACCAATTTGGCGGTATTTGCCATAATTTTTTCGGAAACTTCGGTTTGAATATTCCTAAAATGATCCTGAAATTCTGTGATTACACTTTTTTGTTTTTGTAATTCTTTTCGGACTTTCTGAAGTTTTTTGGTTAATTCCTTCAAAGAAGCCTCTTTTTCGCCCAAAAGCGTACTTTTTACCAAATCTTGTTTTTTCATTTTTATAAAAAAGTATTTAATGATGGGACAATATTAGCAAAAAAACACAAAATATATTTTTCGAATTGAGAAAAAAGAAAAAAGCCAATTTGAAACTTTCCAAATTTGCTTTTTATTTTCTTTTTTGTCCAAAAATGAGCTTATTTGTCTAAAATTTTAAATTATCTCACTTCAACAAAAACAAAAATGTCTATTGCCCGCATCAACCAATATTACAAAGACCTTGAACGCATCAAATCAAGGGCTACGACTCAAAACGAATTGGCGATCAAATCGGCTTTCAAAAATCTTTTGAACGATTACTGCCGAACAAAAGATTTGGAACTCATTGAAGAACAGACGATTATAGGTTCTGCGAAACGTCCTGATGGCGTGGTGGTCGATGCCTTTAAGTTTCGATATGGGTATTGGGAAGCAAAAGATGCGAGTGATGACATAGAAAAGGAAATTATTGAAAAACAACGGATTAATTACCCGATGTTCAACTTTTTGATCGAAAATTCGCTTCAGGCGGTTTTGATACAGGGCGAAAGCAAGGAAAAAATAGACATTACGGACAAACAAGCTCTGCACCAAGTAATTAGCAAATTTATTGCCTACGAACGGATCGAAATTAAGGAATTTAAACAGGCGATTACGCAATTTCAGATTGATCTGCCGCAAATTATTGAGGTTTTGCGGGAAATGATTGCCAAGCAAAATGAAAATAAAAATACCGAATTTGCGAAGGCAAGAACTGATTTTTTTGCGATTTGTCAAGAGGCAATTAACCCCAATATTAGCCTTGCCGATATTGACGAAATGCTGATACAGCACATTTTGACCGAAGATATTTTTAAAGCGGTGTTTGATGACGAGGTTTTTCACGAAGAAAATAACATTGCGAAGGCGTTGAAAAAAATCGAAAAAACCTTTTTTTCGGGAGATGTCAAACGCCAGACCTTAGCCGCTTCACGCCCATATTATGCCCAAATAAAAGCAAGGGCAACGGAAATGCAAGATTATACCCAAAAGCAAGAGTTTTTGAAGGGCATTTACGAAAATTTTTATAAGGCTTATAACCCAAAAGCCGCCGACACGCTGGGCATTATCTATACGCCAAAGGAAATAGTGAATTTTATGCTCGAAAGTACCGATTATTTGCTTGAAAAGCATTTTGGGAAAACTTTGAGTGATAAAAATGTGCATATTCTCGATCCTGCCACAGGTACAGGCACTTTTATAACCGATTTGCTCAATTTTTTGCCCAAACAAGACCTCGAATACAAGTACAAAAACGAAATTCACGCCAACGAAGTAGCGATTCTGCCTTATTATATTGCCAATTTGAACATAGAATATACCTACAAAAACCGAATGAAGGAATATGTCGAATTTAAGAATTTGTGTTGGGTGGATACCCTCGACAGCACAGGGGGGTTGGCGTATTCGGGCAAACAAAATGATGCTTTTGGGGTTACTGCCGAAAATACGCAAAGGATTAAAAACCAAAATGAACAAAAAATTTCGGTCATTATTGGCAATCCGCCTTATAATGCGAACCAGCAAAATGAAAATGACAACAATAAAAACCGCACTTATAGGGAAATAGACCAACGAATAAAAGATACTTACATTAAGGAAAGTACCGCCCAAAAAACGAAAGTGTATGATATGTATGCCCGTTTTTACCGTTGGGCAATGGACAGAGTGGCGGAAAAAGGAATTATTGCCTTTGTTACGAACCGCAGTTTTATCGACAGTAAAACGTTTGATGGTTTTCGGAAAATCATAGAAAGGGATTTTGACGAATGTATAATTATTGATACAAAATCGGACGTAAGGGCAAATCCTAAAATTTCGGGGACAAAAAACAATGTTTTTGGGATACAAACAGGCGTGGCACTGATGTTTTTGGTGAAAACAGGGAAAAAGCCATGAGGATTTTTTTATGAAAAAATTTCGTATTTTTGTGTATAATAGGGTTTATGAACAAACTGTAGCGTACCCTTTCAGGTTGCGGTTAATTAATTGATTGTCAATAAATTACAAACACCCTAAAGGGCGTTTTACAACATATTCATAAACTCTAATATTTTTAGTCTTTCCACATTTTAACCTTTTACTGTTATGCAAATAATAGCGAATTTAGAGAATAATAAGCATTTAGAGTTAGTAAAAATGCTTTTCGAACAGTTAAATATTTCTTTCTTTGTGCAGGAAGACGAACAAAGCGAGGAAGACGATTTGGAAGATGCTTATTTGCTAAAATTAGCAAATGAAGCTCGTAATGAACCTACTACAAGCTGGGAACAAGTAAAAAAAGAACTTAACCTAAACTTGTAAATATGACTTACGAAATAGTTTTAACAAAATCGGCACAAAAGAAATTAGCCAAATTATCAAAAGAATTACAAATTTTGATAGGTACTGCCATTAACAATTTGGCTGAAAACCCTCGCCCATCAGCTTGCAAAAAACTTAAAGGTAGTGAAACAGACTACAGAATACGAATAGGAGATTATCGTGTAATCTATGAAATTCGTGATGGCAAGTTAGTCGTGTTGGTATTAAATGTAGGACATAGAAAAGATGTATATTCATAACCTGTATTTTATTAAAATTTGTACCTCTTTACAAAAACCCCAAAAAATATGCCCTGCAAAATCTATTATTTCAGCCTCACAGACGAACAAACCAAAACCGAAAAACTCGAATGGTTTGCAAAAACAAAAATGCAAGACATTGATTTGCAACTCATTAAACCCGATAAAAATTCGAATTGGATAAATTTGGCTGACGAAAGTAACGGTTTTGATGAGTTTATTCCTGTGTGTAGCAAAGACGCGAAATTAGGAAAAGGTGGAAAGGCTATTTTTGAATTGTATTCTTTGGGCGTGGTAACGGCTCGTGATGAATGGGTTTATGATTTTAGTAAAGAAAATTTGACGAAAAAAATTAATTTTCTTATTGACAAATATAACCAAGAAGCAGAAAGGTTAAAAGGAATTAGCAAAAATGAGGTTAGAAATGAAATCGAATACTCGATTAAATGGTCAAGAGCCGTAAAAAATGATTTGTCAAAAGGTAAAAAATACACTTTTGATGAAAAAAAAATAATGAAAAGTATTTATAGACCTTTTGTAAATAGGTATTTATATTTTTCAAAAGAACTCAATGAAATGCAATATCAATTATCCAAAATTTTTGGTGATGTAGGCAGTTACGATAATATCTGTATTGGATTTATAGGAAAAGATACAGCCAAACCTTTTTCTGTCTTAGCGCATAATAGTATTGTTGGGCTAAATTTTTTAAGTCCCGCATCTGGTTGTCAATCATTTCCACTCTACCGTTATGTGAATGGGGAAAAAGTAGAAAATATAACGGATTGGGCTTTGGATTTGTTTAGAAATCATTACAGTACAAAAAACCCGCAAGGTCTGTCAGACCTTGCGGGTTTGGAAAAAGATTTGGGCAAAACCGACATTTTTCATTACGTCTATGCCGTTTTGCACAAACCTGAATACAGAACCACATACCAACAAAATTTAAAACGTGAATTTCCACGAATCCCGCTTTATGACGATTTTTGGAAATATGCCGCAGCAGGGAAAAAGCTGATGGAATTGCATTTGAATTATGAAACCCCGCCCCTCCCCAAAGAGGAGGTTGTTAGCCCTCCCAAAAGGGGAGGGTTGGGTGGGGTTGAACTCTTACAACGCAAAGACCTTGATTTAGAAGTTTTTAAAGCAAAAATGCAAGGTAAAAGGAAAAAAACAACGGAAGAAAAAACCTTACAAGGTCTTGAAGACCTTGTAAGGTTTGAAAATAAGTTTGAAACGGCTTTTACGGTTTATCCGATCTTAAAAATCAAGGACGGCAACATCGAAATAGACGAACTCACGACTTTGTGCGGAGTGCCTGCAGAGGCTTTGGCATATAAACTTGGAAATCGTTCGGCTATCGAATGGATTCTTGACCAATACAAGCCTTACAGATCGGACGATAAAACGATTCAAGAACAGTTTAACACTTACAATTTTGCAGATTATAAGGAAGAAGTGATTGATCTGTTGCAAAAAGTCTGCTTTGTGAGTGTGGAAACGATGAAAATTGTGGGGGAATTGTAGGGTAGGTCGTTTGTGCGGACACAAACAAGGGCAAAAAAACGAAATTGTAACATAGGCTCGTAGCCTATGTTACAACCAAAATCTCTATTCCTTTCGTGCCTCAATCAAAGCCACTTCTTTTCGTAAATACTTGCTAATCAAAGGCTTAAGTATTCGAGTTCGTTCCGAAGCATAAATCATTTCAGCTTTTGCCAAACTGTTTTCGGCTTCTGCAAACCTGTAGGCTTGATAATATTGAACAGCTTGGTTGTAATATTGGACTCCTGTTAGTTGAAAAAGGCTAATTTTTCGTTTTGTGCTGTGTTTGGCGAGCCTATGTTCTATCGAAACCGAATCCGTAACCACGCCACGCAAGGGATCGGTCGTTTCGATCAAAATCGTTTTTTGGGCTAATACAACTTGTAAATAAACATGGTCAATCGTTTCGATGATCTCGAAATCATAACCTATTTTCTTTAAAATATAAGCACTTAGTAATGTTCCCGTAACACAGTCGTATTCTTTACTTTCAAAAATTTGACCGAAAGCCACAGGCGAACGGTAGGTTTGCAAAAACTCCTCATGGATTTGGTGATGCAACCATTGTAAAAAGCGAATATCAGAATTTTGTTTTTCTTTTTTTTGAATTGCTTTTTTTACAAAAACAGCTATTTTTTTCTTAAAAACAATGTTTTGAGAATCAGACAGGGTAGGGAATGGGCTAAAAAACAAATCCCATGAATCGCCTTTTTCATAGCTAGCCAGTTGGGCAAAAACCGCCTGCTCGCGCAAAGAAGCGAAAGGGGCTTGGGCTTGAACACTCAAAAGAAAGAGGTAAGCAAAAAGCCAAAAGAAGAAGAAGAAT
>JAAFHK010000136.1 GCA_013297565.1 Cytophagales bacterium | reverse complement strand
AAATATTTAAAAATAAACAGTTCTACAAAAGTATAAAGGCAATTTTCAGGCGTTGCTCCACTTACCGACCATATATCTTGCCAAATGCTACGAGCCAAATCCGTAGGATTTACCAATTCCTTAGGTTTAATTTGATCATTTTTTTCATGGATAGAAAAGTTGATTTTTTCTATCAAATCAGGTAATCTTTCGTCCGTTTTGTCAAATTTATTTTTTAACTCCTGTCCCTTCTCATCTTTTATACGGTTTCCTGTCTGCACATTTACCCAAATTGTTTCTTGCGTGTCTGTGGCAATAATAATTTTTGCTTTTAAGATTTTGGCAACCTCAATTTCTTGGTTTATTGCCTTGTCTTGCTGTGCTTTGGTCTTAAATTCAGAAGGTTTTTTGTATTCAATAATCGCAATCGCTTTTTTTCTCGACACAATCATAGCATCAACTTTCTTATTATCAATATCGCCATAATCCACACTCAAAATAATACCCGCCTCTTTTAGTGCTTTTATGGTCGTAGCACCTATGCTGTAAAAATCCCATTTCCCAATTTTTTCAGGATTTTTTAGTAAATCACGTTGCAATAGTTCTTCGTTCATAAATATATTGATAATCAGATAATTAGATACAAGATGCAAATATATTGATATTTTAGCAGCAAACAAAAATCAATACTAATTTATTTTTTAGCAGAGGTATTAAAATAATTCTTTGGGAATTTTTCTAAATTGCAAAAAAATTCAAAACCTGATGATCCTTGCCAAAATAATTGGCGGTTTGGGAAATCAACTTTTCCAATACGCTTTTGCTTATGCCCTACAAAAACAAAATGTTACAGCACTCAAGCTTGATGCTTCGCAATACATTTCATTTTCCTGATCGCAAGTTCGAGTTAGGCTATTTTGGGCTTGACCGTTTGGCTTCTGAAAGAGAAATTAATGCTTTTTTCCACGAAATTGGCTCGAAAAAATGCTTAGAAAAGGCAAATTCAGGGTTTTGAAAGAAAAATTTTTTCATTTTGATCCTGAAATTTTGCAAAATTTCAGGATTGTGCTTATGTGTTAAATTATGCACAAGAGTTAAGGATAGCATTGATATTTCTCCCTCGCTACTCGCCAAATCTTAATTTAATTGAGAGATTGTGGAAATTTGTCAAGAAAAAAGCAGTTTATTCGAGATGTTTTGCAGATTTTGATTTGTTCAAAAAAGTTATTCATCAGGTCTTAGATAATTTAGAGCAGTACAAAAAAGAACTAAATTCTTTATTAAGTCCTAATTTTCAATCTTACGAAAATGTGCATATTATAAGGGTTTAAAGTATAATAGAGTTTATGAACAATTTGTAAAACGCCCTTTAGGGTGTTTCTAAAACATTGAAAATCAGCTTATTGGCACAGAAAAAGTCTATGCTACAGACTTGTTCATAAACTTTAATGATGTGCGAAAAATGTTTGAGGATAAATTTATTACCCAATCCGATTTTTTCCAAAAAAAGCATACAGAAAATAAAGCAAAAGTTTTGGGACAAAAGGAAATAATATTTAGGTCTTCCTGTTGTTTTTGAAAGGATAGTATGTAATTTTACTAAATATTCTGGTATTTAGTAAAATTTATTTGATAATGATTTATACTTAAAAACTAATAAAGCCATGAAAAAACCTATTTTAGGATTTTTTTTTATTATTTTTGTTCAATTTCAAATACTGGCTCAAGTTCCTAAAATTGGGACAATTTCTGATGATGTTTCGGTATTTTTGGCAGAAACCAAACAACTGAATCAGTTTTTTAGGCGCTTCAATGCCGAAGAAGACAAACAAGGAGAACGCTATTATGAGGGTGATAAATTTTACAGAGATAAGGATTTGCGTAAAAAATATATCAGCGTGCTGTTCGACAATCAAAATACAGCCCTGACCAAAGAACTGAAACTTGCCTTTGTTAATGATGTATCGGACGGTAAAAAGTTTCTTGAATTTTTGGGTGGAAATTGGTTTGCTGAACTCGAAACAAGTTTTATTTGGAAAGGAAGAAAAGAAAAAGTTACCCTTTTTGCCGAATTGCAAAAGGAAACTGTAGGCTCGAAGTGGATTATTACGAACGCCCAGACCGAACTTTTTGAGCAAATGTTTTACCCCGATACTACCAATGCCAAACGGCTGGAATTTTTGCACCCTTTGAGTCACGAATTGTACTTTATGAATTTGAAAAAAGTTTTCGAACAGCGAAAATTTGTAGAATATTTCACCGCACGCAGTTTTCGCCCTAACCAACTTACACTACTTTTGTACGAAATCAAGAATGGAAACTTGACTTTTGATCAGGTTAATACTGTTAAATTCCATTTCTTGCAAACAGATAATTGGTATTTTGAAGTATCGAATTTTGAAAGAGCAGGTTACAACAAGGGCTGGCTTATCTCAAACCTTTCGAAAGTACAAATTGCGGATCGGGAAAAAGTAATTAAATATTTGCGCTATGAGGCTCGATATTGAACGATTTTTGTTTTACTTTGCTTTGAAAACTATATGATTGACAACTTTCCAAAAATTTGTAATTTTTGGAAAGTTCGAATGAATACTAATTTCTCTAAAAAATGGCAAAAAAAGTTCTCATAGTAGATGATTCGCTGTATATGCGAACTGTTATTAAAGATACGCTTGTGGCGGCAGGTTACGAGATTGTGGGTGAGGCGGGTACTGGCGAGGAGGCAATAGATATGGCGCTTGACTTAAAGCCCGATTTGATCACTCTTGACAATATTTTGCCCGATATGTTGGGCTTGGACATAGTCAAGAACTTACGTGAGGAAAATATTCCATTCCGAATCATCATGATCAGCGCCGTAGGGCAACAGTCAGTCATTAACACAGGCATGGCAGTTGGGGCAGATGCGTACATTGTTAAACCTTTTACCTCCGAGCAGTTATTAGAGGTCTTGAGTAAATTGACCTAAATTATTTTAGAGATAAAAAATTATTTTTTGTTCTAATTGAATATTTTGGCTTAATTTGTGGAATGTTTCAGAATCGTTAAAAAGAACCTTATTACGCAATAAACTGTAGCCCACAGTGGAATTACAAGACCTTGATAAAACAGAAATTACAGAATTTAAAGCCCCGATCTTGTATGTAGATGACGAGGAAAGTAATTTGCGCATTTTTAAAACTACTTTCAAACGACATTATCAAGTTTTTACAGCTCTTTCGGGTGCTGAAGGCTTAGAAATTTTGGCGGAAAATGAGATACATTTGATCATTACCGATCAGAAAATGCCCAAAATGACAGGTATCGAATTTTTGGAAAGGGTATTGCCTTTATATCCAGACCCGATACGTATTATTTTGACAGGTTTTAGTGATGTTGAGGCTATCATTAAGGCGATCAATACAGGAAGCGTTTATCGGTACATTACCAAACCTTGGAACAAGGACGAACTCAAAATTACGATTGATAAGGCACTCGAAACTTACACCTTACAGCAAGAAAACAAACAGTTGATCGTAAATTTACGGGAAGCAAATGAGGGTTTGGAACGAAAAGTAGTAGAGAGGACGCGCGAAATAGAAGAACAAAAAAGACAAATAGAAGCCCAAAGTACCGAACTTACTTTGAGCAATCAAAAAATAACCGACAGCATTCGGTACGCACAACGCATACAGCAGGCAATTTTGCCAGAAATGCAACAAATTGAAGCCTTTTTGCCCAATAGTTTTGTCCTTTTGCGCCCGCGTGATATTGTCAGTGGTGATTTTTATTGGTTTCACGAATCCCAAGACAAACTTATCCTAAGTGCCATTGACTGTACTGGACACGGCGTTCCTGGAGCATTTATGTCCCTCATTGGCAGTGATTTATTGAATGCTATTATTAAAGTTCGTGGTATAACTAATCCTGCCCAAATTTTACAATTTTTGCATGAAGGCGTACGCAACGAACTTCGTCAAGACATCAATAGCAACCAAGACGGCATGGATATTGCCATTTGCGTCATTGACAAACAAATGGGTTATATGGATTTTTCAGGAGCAAAAAACCCTTTGGTCAGTATTCAAAAAAATTCGGCAAACCCCATTACGATTATAAAAGGCGACAAACAAGCTATTGGTGGAGGTGAAATAGATGAAAAACGCATTTTTACCAAACATCGAATAGAAGCCCAAACTGACACAACGTATTATATTTTTTCGGACGGATATCAGGATCAGTTTGGAGGAACTGCGGATAGAAAATTATTGAGAAAAGGTTTCTTGGACAAGCTCCAGCAAGCCGCCGCTTTGCCGATCAGCGATCAAAAAGATTTTTTGAATACTTTTCTGGTCGAATGGATGGGCGATGCCAATAAACAAATTGATGACGTTTTGGTAATTGGTTTTCAATTACGAAATTAGTTTCTTTTCTTTTTTACTTCCAAAACTATGTACAAACTTATTCTTAAATTGCTCATTTTTAGCTTTTTAGGTTTTGGAAACTTGTTTGTTCATGCCGCAAGCCCAAATACACCTCAAGACGTAAATACCCGACAAAGTCCACATTATGAACAGGCTAAAGCCTATTCTACAGAAAAAAAAAATTCCAAAAAACAGAAATGGATACAAAAATTTGCCAAAAAACATGGCGGTTATGAAGCCCTCCTTTATGTTTTTTTGGCAATGGCAGTTGATATTGTACTGGCTATAGTTTTTATACTAAGCCTTATTTTTGGGTGGAAACTGGCGGCTTGGATAACAGGCATTATTTTAGCCGCCCAATTACTGATTCTTATGTTTATTTGGATTGCTGAACAAATAAAAAATTAGGCTTCGAAAATTAGCACATTTCGATTTTTTCTACTCGTTTTTCGTGTCTTCCGCCTTCAAATTCAGCCTCTAAAAAAGCATGGACAATCATTTTGGCTTCTTCAAGTCCCACAAACCGCGCGGGCAAGCAAAGAATGTTGGCGTTGTTGTGCGAACGTGCCAAACTTGCCAATTCGGGCAACCAGCAAAGTGCAGCGCGGATTCCTTTGTGTTTGTTTGCCGTAATAGCTACCCCATTTCCACTTCCGCAAATCAAAATTCCCAAATCACAATCCTGACTCGCAATGGCTTCGGCTAAAGGGTGTACGTGATCGGGATAATCGACCGAATCCGCTGAAAATGCCCCAAAATCTTTGACTTGATAGTGTTTTACTAAAGTTTGGATTAGCTCCTCTTTATACGCAAAACCCGCATGATCTCCACCAATCGCTATTTTTTTCATGATATTTGAGAAAGTTTGTTTGTTTTGAATGTTTAAAAATGCCATTTATTTTCGTCTTACTTGCAAAAATTAGCAAACCTTTAGCCCTACCACCAAAATATCGTCTGTTTGTTTTCGCAAATTGGGAGGCATCCATGCTTCGAGTTCCTGCACCAAAAGTTCCTTCTGTCTGTCCAAAGGTTCTTGGCTTATAGAAAGTAGGAATTGGCGAAAACGTTTTTTCATATATTTATGGCGACTTGCATAACCGAACTGATCAGCGAAACCATCTGTAAAAAGATAAAAAACATCATCTTTTTCGACTGGAAGTATCTCATAATCAAAGGTTTTGCTTTTATATTGAGAACTGCCGATAGGAAATTTGGAAGCCTTCAGTTCGTGGATTTCGTTTTGGCGAACGTACCAAACGGGATTTTTTGCTCCCGCAAAATACATTTCTTGCGAACTTTCATCATAAACCAAAATGCTCATGTCCATGCCGTCATGGACTTTTTCATTGCCTTTTTGCAGAATTTCGGCTAATTTTCGGTCGAGTTCGTAGAGAATCTGATCGGGACGGTAAGTATTTCGAGTCAAAATAATATCATTCAATAAATCATTACCCATAACGGTCATAAACGCCCCAGGTACGCCATGCCCTGTGCAATCGGCTACTATGAGGATTTTTAGGCGGTGATTTTGGTGATTGAAGGCAGGATACAGTTCGTCCCATGTTTGGGTACGGTTGATACTGCCCGTTTCTTCGGCAAACCAATAAAAATCACCACTGACAATATCACGCGGGCGGAAAAGAATAAAACTTTCAGGGAAATATTTCTGCACTTCGTCCGTACTTCCCAAAACCGCTTTTTGGATACGCTGGGCATATTTTACGCTGTCTGTGATTTGTTTGTAGGCGTGTTCGAGTTCGCCTGTTTTTTCTTCCAGTACGTCCCTTTGTGCCAAAATTTCTTCGTTTTGTTGCACTAACTCCGCACTTTTTTCCTGAATTTCGGAGGTTCGAATTTGTACTTGGCGTTCGAGTTCCTCGTTTTGCGAAGCCAATAAAAGGCGGTTTTGGCGTTCCTGTTCAAGATTTTTTTCCGAAAGTTCCTGTATTTCTTGGAGTTTGGTTTCCAAAGATTTATTGGTTTGGGCAAAATCCCGCGCCAGATAAATCGACATAGCAAGCGTGATGACAATAATACCTGAATAACGGCTCATTGTTCCCCAAAATTCAGGTAAGTTCAAACTGCTGATAAACGAAAATGAACCTGCGGCGGTTGAAAACATAATAAAAAACAACAAACCGACCATGACACCTGTTCCCAGAATAGCTCCCCCTGCCTTTTTTTGGCGAAAAGCAAAAATAGTTACTCTTATTACTTCGATCACCGCTACGAAATAATATGCCACGACCATATAATTTTCGCCTGTGATTTGAAAAAAACTAAAGTAAGCAAGGAAAAAAAAGACAACTATAAATCGATAATGATAAGGCGTTTTATCTCCCAAAAAAATAGAATACAAAAGCCGCAAAAGAGGCAAGATAGTACAAAGCGTGATGAACAAACTAATAATATTGAAAAAAACAATCGTGTCTGGATTGGTTTCCTTTGCATTGTTATAGTTCGAATAGGAAGCAAAAGCGAAAGTAAGACAAAAAATAGAATAATATAAATTACCTCGATACTTGGGATAAAACAGGTAAATAAAAAAGTGCAAGATAGCCAAACCCGCAAGGTAACTGAATATACCAATATCCATCGTGGTACTCATAATGGCTCTTTCTAAAATTTGGCGGGTAGAAACTGCCACAGGATAAAAAGTAGCCCTAAAACCCATAGTTCGGGCATAGCGCCCTACGTATTGGTTCAGTTTCCAGCCTGTCGTGTTCGAATAACGGATCGCCAGCACTTGGTTTTCCATCGTGTCGAGTTCGATGACTATTGGCTCTCGAACAGGGCTGTGTTTTTGTTCTTTTTCGTATTCTGGGCTAACTATGCCTAATTTTTTGATCAATTTTCCGTTCAAATAGATTTCTGCTGCCCCGCGCTGGGTCATATTTAGCCCTATATCGTGATTTTGTAAATTTCGGGGTATGCGCAGATTTAATCGAAACCAACCTATAGTTTCGAAGTCAAATTTGGGATCACCTTTCAAACTATCAACCCACATTTGCGGATTGATCTTGTGCCAATCTTTGTCATCAAAATTACGATCAGCCCAAGTGGGATCGTCACCTGCCTTGAATTTCCAACGATATTGGTTAAGCAATACGCCTTTTTCGGGTATTTTTTCCAAAAAATACATTTCTTGGCTTTGTGCAAAAATACCTTGATTATGTATAAAAGTGCCGAAAAAAAGCACCAATAAAGCTATTCGTTTCATGGGCGTAAATTACCAATAATTTCGTGATCTAAATAGGAACTCAAAAAAAATACCAATGTTTAATAATTTGGAATTTCAGTTTTATTATCTCCTTGTTGCTTAGGTCATTGACAAGGTAGATATTATCAAAATAGTAAAATTAACAAAATATCCGCATTTATTCCTATTTTCTTGATTTCGTCCGTAAATATTACATTTTTTTTGCTTGTTTTACAGAAATAAAAATAATAATAGTTATAGGACTTACGCATTTTGCTCGTAATTGCTCAAAAATAACATTTTTTTCAAAAAATGTTATTTTTATAAACTCTTGATAATCAAGAACTAACAGTTCTTTAAGAACTGTTAGTTCTAAAAAATGCGTAAGTCCTAAGTTAATTTATTTCAATTACTTAGCATAATTTTCTGGAAAAGAATAATCTTTTCCACTTGATGCCGTCAAAGCCATTAGGCATCTTTTTATTTTTATGTTACTAAACATAGATTTTGCTATTTGGGTATCTGGATAGCAAAATTACCAATTCTTATGCTTAATTTTTACTTATCAACCCATTTTAATAACTAACAGATTTTTTCTTAATTTTGCCAATCGTTTTAATACAAACATACTCAAAATGGGCTTTTATATGAAACAAATAGACAATTCGCCAAAAACTTCAAAAGTCAAAAATTTACTTTTCGGTTTGATCATATCCTTTTTTAGTTTCGTTTTATGTTTGGGTACTTTAGAAATTGCTTTACGATTTGGGCTTCTCGATGGGCTTTATGCCAAAAATTTTACCTGGACACCACCTCGTTACAAAGCGTTTAATCGATTAACAGATGCTCGAAATGCGGTGATTGCGGTGCGACATAGCATGAAATTTACGGACAGAGAACGCAGTGTTGAAAAACCTGCGGGCGTGAATTATCGAATTGCGGTTTTAGGTGATTCGTTTATTCAAGGGGACGGAGTGAGTTATGATGGAATTTGGAGTCATATCTTGGAGAAAAAAATGATTGCTCTCGACCCAAGCACCGAAGTCTTGAGTTGGGGATTTGGAGGCTGGTCGACTGCCAAACAATTTGGCTTTTTTCAACAAATGGGCGTTCGATTTAAGCCCGATTTATTAATCATTGGTTTCGTCTTGAATGATTTAGAGGATTTGCTTCCTCCAGTCGATCCGAATGCGGGAGTGGTGAAAAGACAGCCCAAAATTCCTGTTTGGAAAACAAGTATTTCTTCTTTTTTGGCTTCATTTAAGCCTATTTTCCCTTTTTCTTCCGACTTTTTGGCTGTTTATTTTGAGCAATATTATAGCAATATTGCCCAAAAACAGACTTATACGGACGCATTGCAAGAAACTGATTTTGGAGATAACAACTTAAAACGTTATGACGCGCTTTTAGCCCAATTTAAGGCTTTTTGCGATTCTAAGGGCATAGAAATGCTTTTTGTACTTACACCCAATAATTACGATCCTTCTTTCGAAAAAATGCTATCTTCAATCAAGCCGCTTTTGGAAAAAAATGGGATTGCTTACGTGGATACTTATCCTGCCATAAAAACCCAATTAAGTAAATATACGCCATTCGAACTGCGTTCAAACGCCTCGAACGGACACCCTGGCGAATTGGTTACACAAGTTTATGCTCAAGAAGCCTTTGATTATTTGGTGAAAAATGGAAAATACGGCAAGGCTAAGGGCAGTTTGCCGAAATAAAACTAAGTGATTGATAATCACCATGTTGTTCAAAAGCATTTTTCCAAAACTCACAAGCGGCTTGTTTATTAGTTCCCAAAGTGATGCTGGCTTTTTGCCGTAAAATGTGCATTTGCCAAAAAGATTGGGACTGTAAAGAAGCCGCTTTTTCGTAATCTTGCAAGGCTTCTGGGTATTTTTTGAGCATAAAATTGGCATCGGCTCTGATCACATAAGCCACTGATTCTGTATCACTTATATCAATGATTCGATCACAATCCTGTATGCAAGCCTCATAATTTTGTAAGGCTAAATAGGCAGTTGCTCTCAAAAGATAAGAACCCAAATGGGAATCATCTATATCGAGGGCTTCGGTAGTTTTTTGGACTGCTTCGTTCCACTGTCCGCCATAAACGTGCAAAAGTCCGCCAAAAAAAAGCGGATCAGGATCACGTGTTTCGCAAGAAAATAGTGAAAAAGATAAAAATATTAATAAAATTTTTTTCATAAATGTTTTTTTTGGGGACAAAAGTAGATAAAAAAGCCCAATTAGCAAATTCAGATTTTAGGCTTTTTGTCGAATGTGATTCATAATCAGAATTACTTAAACTTTGATATACTCATTTATTTTTTAGGTTAATCGCACTAAATTTGGGCAATTTGTGAAAA
>JAAFHK010000135.1 GCA_013297565.1 Cytophagales bacterium | reverse complement strand
TGAAAAACAGATTGGCTTTATTGATTGGATTATTATTTTTGAGCATCAATGCTTTTGCTCAAATCAGTTTTGAAAAAGGCTATTTTATTGATAATTCGGGAAAAAAAACGGATTGTTTGATAAAAAATATTGATTGGAAAAACAACCCAAAAGATTTTAAATATAAAATTACAGAGAATGGGGAAAACCAAACTGGGGCTTTGCAAGACGTACAGGAATTTTTTGTTGCTAACCAAAAATTTGTGCGATTCGAGGTACAAATAGATCGATCATCACTGAATATAGAGAATTTGAGCCCTGTTCGAAACCCACAATTTCAAAAAGATACACTTTTCCTCAAAAGTATGATCGAAGGGAAAGCTAATTTGTACTACTATGAAGATGGTGATTTGAAACGCTTTTTCTATCGTCTTGCAGATTCAAGCACCGTTCAACAACTGATTTATAAGAAATATAGGACACAAGCTAATCAAGTTAGTAATAATAACTACTATCGTCATCAATTACTTACAACTTTGGTATGCGAAAAGAATTTAGAAAATTCAGTAAAAAATACCGAATATATCATGGAAGATATGATTAAGTTATTTTCCCAATACAATGAATGTGTGGGAAGTAAAATAGTTCGTTACATTCCTAAAAAAAGAAGAAGTTTCTTTTTTAGCATTAGGCCAGGGGTAAGCTTGTCATCACTTAGTCTTAATAATAATTTAAATAATTCAAGAGATGTGAAATTTAATAACATTTCTTTCCGAATAGGTGGTGAATTGGAATGGATCTTACCTTTTAACAAAAATAAATGGGGAATTATTATTGAACCTACTTTCCAGTATTTTGGTAGTAAAGCAAATTTGACGAACTTAAATAATCAAGAAGCAGAGGTAGTTTATAAGTCTATAGAAATTCCTATTGGACTTAGGTATTATATGTTTTTGAACAAAGAATCAAAGTTTTTTCTTAACTCATCTTTTATCATAGATAGGGCTATAGGTTCGTCTGTAGAGTTTAATTCTTTTGCTTTGGAATTGGAATCGATGTATAGTTTAAATTTTTTGGAATCGCTACGGAGTTTAAATTTTTCGAAATTGCTATATGGTTTAAGTTTTGGGGTAGGGTATACTTATAATAACCGGATCAGTGTAGAATTGAGAGGAATGACACCTCGCAATGTAACTAATCGTTATGTATATTGGGATTCTGCTTTTCAGTCTTATTCATTTATTTTGGGTATTAAAATTTAATTTTTTTGAAAAAACGCATTTTTATACAATTTTTAAGCCTTTTCTGTACGCTTGCCGTTTTGGTGTCGGGCGTGGCGGGGCATTATGCCCATCACGAAACTTACCAAAAAACAGCTAAAGCGAACGATAAGCAAGAAAAGCAATCTGAAAAAACCAAAATTTCGGAAAAATTGCCTTTCGATGCCATCGTTACGGCAGGTTTGCAAGTCGATTTCCAAAAATTCATTTTTACGCCTTTTGTTGTTTCTTGCTTCGAAATTCCCACAAAAATACGCTTTGCACAGGTTTCTATAACCTTGCTTTCGTTTTATCATATCCTTTTCCGCAGTTCCATTCAGGTCAATGCTCCCTAAATGAGTACAGCGAACATTCTTGTTCGCTAAATCTAAAATTCCTTTAGCGAACAAGAATGTTCGCTGTACATTTTCAAAAATTCATTTCAAAATCAATTTTCATTTATGCAAAATAAAGGTGCTATTATTAGCCTTGCCGTCATTATTACGGTCTTGTGCTTGTTTTATTTGTCATTTACTTTAGTTTCGGAAAGTATCAAAACCGATGCCACCAAATACGCTACAGGCGCTGATGGTAAGGTGAATGATTTGAAAAAGCAAAAATATTTCGATTCATTGCGCAATAAACCTGTTTATAACCTTCTAATTACCGAATTTACCTCGCGCGAAGTCTTTGAAAACGAACTCCATTTGGGTTTGGATTTGCAAGGTGGTATGCACGTAGTTTTGGAAGTTTCGCCAGTGGATATTATTCGGGTAATGGCGGGTAATTCGACCGATGAAAACTTTAACAAGGCGCTTAATACTGCTAAACAACGTCAAAAAGATTCGCAAGCCTCTTTTACACAACTGTTTTTTGAGGAATACGAAAAATTGGCAGGAAAAGGGCAGTTGAGCAAATTGTTTGCTACTTCGGCAAATCGTGGGCGGATCGAGTTCAAAACTCCTGAAGAGGAAGTGAAAAAAATTGTGGAAATGGAAGTAAATGATGCCATTGATAGGGCGTACAATATCATAAAAACACGGATCGATAAATTTGGGGTAACACAGCCTAATATTCAACGTATTCCTGGCACTGGTCGTATCCAAATCGAACTACCTGGGGTTGATAATCCTGAACGTGTCCGCAAACTTTTGCAAGGTGTAGCCAAATTGGAATTTTGGGAAGTATGGAACGCACGTGATTATGTGCCTGTTTTGCAAAAAGTAAATGAATATTTGGTACAAAAAGGCAAAACAAGCATTAAATCAACTGCTCAAGATAGCGATCTTTCTAAAATTGCGGCGGATACTACGGTGTTGAAAGATGCTGACAAGAAAACCGATTCGCTTTCGACTACTAAAGACACAACCAAATCTTTGGAAGAGCAATTAGCCCAAACTGCCAACACAACGGCAAATACTACGGCTACGCAACCGACAGATGCGGCTGGCAAAACTTCTGATCTGTTTAGCAAATTGGTACAAATCAATCAAGGCGGCGTAGATTTGGTGTATGAAACGGCAGATACGGCTTCGATCAACAATATTTTTGCCAATAAAGGCGTAAAAGGCGTGATTGGAAATGGTATGCAATTTATGTGGACGGTAAAACCTGTTTTGGAAAAAGACGGAAAACAGTATTTCCAATTATATCCCGTAAAGAAAAACAAAAGAGGCGAAGCCCCGCTAACGGGTGAGGTGATTACTGATGCTCGTCAGGGTTTTGATGAAAGAGGCAGACCAGACGTAAGTATGCGTATGGATTCGAGAGGAGCGCGGGAATGGAAAAAATTGACAGGTAAAAATATCAATGAACAGGTTGCGATTGTCCTTGACAACTATGTCTATTCTGCGCCTGTGGTTCAGAACGAAATTGGCGGTGGAAATTCGTCTATTTCAGGCAATTTTGATGTAGATGAGGCAAAAGACTTGGCAAATATCCTGAAAGCGGGTAAATTACCAGCTCCTACTAATATCGTTGAGGAAGCCGTTGTAGGTCCGTCTTTGGGTAAAGAAGCGATTGCTCAAGGTCTGAACTCTATTTTATTGGGTTTGCTTGCAGTCGTTTTGTTTATGATTTTCTACTATGCTCGTGCGGGTGTGATTTCGGTTGTGGCTTTGCTCATAAATACCTTCTTTATCGTGGGTGTTTTGGCACAGTTCAAAGCCTCGCTTACTTTGCCCGGTATTGCGGGTATCGTACTCACGATTGGTATGGCGGTCGATGCGAACGTATTGATTTTTGAAAGAATACGCGAAGAATTGCGGGCAGGGGCGAAACTCACCGAAGCGATCCGTTTGGGTTATGATAAAGCCTTCTGGACTATTTTTGACTCGAACCTTACGACCCTTATCACAGGTATTTTCTTGTTAATATTCGGAACGGGACCTATTTCAGGTTTTGCTATTACCTTGATTATCGGTATTTTATCTTCCTTCTTTACCGCTTTTTATGTTGCCAAAATTATTACTTTGGAAATTGTGGCTCGTAAAGGCGATGATTCGAAATTGAATTTTGCGACTGGAGCAACCATGAACGTCATGACCAATACCAATTATGACTTTTTGGGCAAACGTAAAATTGCCTACGCTTTCTCAATAGGTATTACCATTTTGGGAATTATTGTCATTTTTACAAAAGGCTTGAATTTTGGGGTGGATTTCAAAGGCGGACGTACTTATGTGGTTGAGTTCAAACAAGATGTCATTTCTTCGGACGTAAAAGTAGCTTTGATGGCTGGTTTCGAAAACACGGGTACGGAAGTAAAAACCTACGGTTCGGCAAACAAAGTAAAAATTACGACAAGCTACTTGATCGATGAAGATACAGACGAAGCCAACACAAAAGTATTGGCGGCTTTGAAAACAGGTTTGGAAAAATACAAAGACCTCAATCCGCAAATATTAAGTTCTTCGAAAGTAGGCGCAACTGTAGCCGATGACATCAAAAATTCGGCTTGGCAATCTATTTTGTCTTCTTTAGTCGCTATTTTCGTGTATATCCTGATCCGTTTCCGCAAATGGCAATTTGGTTTGGGTGCGGTAGTTTCTTTGGCACACGACACTTTGGTTGTGATTAGCGTGTATGCCTTGGCGGGTTTGTTTGGTTTCTCTTTTGAGGTCGATCAGGTTTTCGTAGCCGCAATCCTTACCATTATTGGTTATTCTATCAATGATACCGTGATCGTCTTTGACCGTGTGCGGGAATACATCAATGAACGCAAAAAAGGCGAAGCAAGCGAAAGTTTGGAAACAACCATTAACCGTTCGATCAATAGCACCCTAAGCCGTACTTTGATCACTTCGGGTACAACCATTCTGACCGTAGCCGTCTTGTTGGTTTTCGGTGGTGAAGTATTGCGAGGTTTTGCCTTTGCGATGACTGTAGGTTTGATTTTTGGTACGTATTCTTCGGTGTATATTGCGTCTTCCATTGTGGTAGATTCTTTCAAAAAAGAAATACCAAAAGAAGAAGCAAAACCTGTTGTAACGGCGTAAAAATTGTTCATTTGATATTTTAAAATAAAAAAAGCGGTTTTTCAGATTATTTTAGTCTGAAAAACCGCTTTTTTTATTTAGGACTTAGGCATTTTTTTACAAAATCTTAGAATAAAACATCGTCAGACCTACGGTCAGACGATAAGGTTGCGTCAAACCTACAGTCAGACTTTGAAATACGTAAATCTTAATCCCAATCAAAATTTGTAAAACAGGCTTTATTTTTTTGTAAATAATTGAAAACCAATATTTTGTATAGAAAAAATCTATGCTACAGGACTTGCTCATAAACTCCATTGGCTTTTATACTCAATCAAATGTGGTTCTGTAGGGCGAACATTCCTGTTCGCCAGAAACGAACAAGAATGTTCGTTTTTACGTGAAAACCATTTTAGTTTGAGTATAATTTCATAAAATGAGTTTTTTATTTATTTTTGCTTATTCCTTTTTTTAAGGTAAATCATAATAACGATTTTGCCAAAACTTTTCCGCAGATTATGAAATCCCAAAACCTTAAAAACCAGATTCGCAATGCCTACGCCGAAGCCCTGCGCGAATATATTTTGGTAAATCCGCCTGCCGATTGGCAAGCCGAATTTGGCGAATTCCCGCCAAAACAGACCGCCATGCGAAACTATATTATCCACCTACTTCGAACGCACCGAAGCGGCAGAATCTATGAGGCGATCAGAGAACGATACGGTTTTAATGGCAGTATTACGGAACTCGATGCGCAGATAGAGGAAGTATGGCGAAAAAGCGAGCATAAAACTGTTGAAAATTTTTTTAAGGGAACGCCCTCAAAAATTGAAATTTTGAAATTTATAGCTACCATTTTTCACTTCGAAACCGACTACGAAACCTTCGAGAAGAACTACGTAGAACCTGAAAACCAAACCGAATTGGCAAATAATTCGGAAACGCAAAAGCCTGATAGACAGCCTCTTAGCTACTCAAAAATTTCTTGGAAATATTATTCTTTGGCAACGGTTTTGATTTTTATTTTCGTAAAAATGGGTTTCGAGTATTACCAAATGGCAAACCGTTTCGAGAAGGCAAAGGATACTTTGGCAAAAATAGATTCCTTGAGTTTTGAACCAAAATATTTGAAACAGGAAATGATAGAACAAGATAAAGAAAAGTCGTTTGTGGGGACAAAAACAAGGGAATTGGGGACAAAAACCACAGCGAAAGCTGAACCTTTATTGTATTTTACAAATAATATTTATAACAAAAAATTTGTTTTTACGCCTCAAAAATGGGATTTCGAAACCGATCCGAAAGGCGAGGACATCAATGGTGAATACGGAAAACCGTATAATGAGGAAATACGAGAGTTGCGAACTTTCCGAACCCAAGATGCCACGCTGGCAAATGAGGAAATTTGGATACGGTTTAACCTCCGAAACGAGTCGGGCGAGAAACTTTTTGTGGATAATTTGTTCTTGAAAATAGTCGGCAAGCACCCGATCCATACTGCAAAAGTAGAGTACAATGCGTGGTTGCCGAAATCCAGCGAAGAAGTCTATGAAGTACGCCTCGATGGGTTTGCACAAACTTATCCTTTTGCGACCTTTGCCGAAGTAGCCCCTGCCGAATCTCGACACTTTTCATTGAAAGTAAAAGGTGTGGAAAGCCTTGATAAACAGATACTTAGGTTTAAAATCTATGCAAGTTGCAATGATGGCAAAGGCAAACGCTATACGATCAGTTCGGACAAAACCTATGTCTTGGCGTTTTATAGGTTACCGTAGCATAAATGCTACGGCTATTGATCAAAAAATGAGAACAAGATTCTGATCAATAGTCGTAGCCTTCAGGCTACGGATTTTTCAATCCCAACTTCCTCCTATATTCCATTTTTTGCTTCGAATCTGCCGCCTGCACAGCACTGATCAGCCAACCGACATTACTACCTGCCCTCTCGAAATGTTCTACAGTAAAAATATAATTGGGAATCTGAAGAAAATGGTATTTGATTTTTTCGACATAGTCGATTTGTAATATATCTTGCTTGATTAGCCATAAAACTGTACTCAAAGTGTTCTCTTCAAAATCTTTTTTGGCAAATTTGACTACACTATTACGGTACATCGAGGTTAAATCCCCTAATTTCATAAAATTGACTTCGTGATCCACAGGCGAAATAATCGTTTTCAAATCGGGTTTTTCGGGTTTTAAGGACAAAAAATTGGCATAGGCAGCGGCAATAACCCATTTATAATGTTTGCCTTCTATCTGCTCAATTTGCAACAACAAAGTCAAATCTTCGATTTTTCCGTTGAGTTTTACCCTACATTTTGCCTCTGCAAACCAATCTTTGTCCTCAAAACGCAAATACAAAGGTGTTTTGGAATCACAAGCCGAATTGACAAATTCCTTGATAAGTTGCTTTTCTTTGTCCGTTGTTTTTTGGATAAAATCCCTGTCAAACAAACTCAAAATATAGCGGGTGCGTCCCAAAGTATCCTCACGATTGGCAATAGGTTTGCCTTGTATACTGAAAACTGTTACAAATTACACATTCTGCAAAAAAAACTTCAGTCGGACGTAGTCCGACCTTGAAATTTCGCAACCTTTTTAAGGTCGGATTACGTCCGACTGAAGTTGATTTCGTGAGGGTTTTTAGTATATATCAGTTTCGTAATTAAAGCGTTTCACAAATTCGTCTAATTGCTTGACTCTTTGTTGAATAGCCAACTCATCAAAACCAATTTCGGGCGTTTGGGCAAAAACCTTTGCCCAAACCAAAAATAGCACAAAAAACAGTCTAAACGTTTTCATATCAATTAGTGGTTTCGCCTACAGAAATATCCCCAAATTTGACTGTCCAATGCACACCTCTAATGTCCTCTTCGGGAATGAGGTAGATTTTGATGACTTTTTTGGTCGTATCACAATATTTTTTCCTGCCGTCATTGCCATAACCGCAGAATTTTTGAAAAATAAATGCCGTAGCCTCGTAATGATCACCTACAGGGTGTAAATTGCTCAAATGATACGTTCCTGCCGAAGTAATCTCGACTTTTACAAAACCGATACCAATCAAATTATCCAAATATTTTTTGATTGGAAGTTTTCGCCTGCTCTCAATACCGTTTCGTAAATTGGACACCTCCATAGAACAAGCAGGTTGCAATTCGCCTGTTTCGATGTCTTTGTAGGGTTCGCCTTCGCCTATAAACAGTTCCAAAGTTTGTGTTTTATAGGATTTTTTCACATTTGAGCTTTTTTCCTTACTCCCCAAAATGGAAAGATAGGATTGAAATGTATCGATCATCATTCCGATACGGTCTTTGAAAGCCTCCAAATCTGAAGGGTTTAATTGCGTTTGGCAAAATGCCGATGAATTGAGCCAAAACAAGGGCTGTGAGTGTGAAAATGAGTTTTTTCATAAGAAAAAATGGGTTTAAAATTCAAAAAAAATTAAAAATTTGCTAAATTTGTCATCTAAATATCCGTTTTTTGCGTTCAGATTCAATAAAACCTACATCGAAAATGGAAGCGACACCTTATTTGGAAGCCTTGCGCTATGTGAGCAATGCCAAAGAATCCTTGCAAAAAGCAGGAAAAAATGGCGGACAATACAAAGACATCAAATATGTAAAAGCGGCATCGGGTATGGCATACAGTGCCGTTTTGTTTGCCATTGATGAATATTTGAAACGAAAAGAGGGCATTAAATTTACAAAACCCAAATCCATAGAAGAATACCGTATCCGAATAGGCAAACAAAACAAAAAGA
This sequence comes from Cytophagales bacterium, assembly GCA_013297565.1. GTDB lineage: Bacteria > Bacteroidota > Bacteroidia > Cytophagales > Thermoflexibacteraceae > JAAFHK01. Next base: position 1,495 of record JAAFHK010000135.1, on the reverse strand, counting down.
TGTTGGATTTGCTCAATATTGCCTACGATAGCCTTCATTTGGCGGGTTATTATCACGGTACAACTTCTGCGGCAGTTATTTCTTTTGGTATGGAAAGTACCAATAAAATTATCGAGTACATCAAAGAACAGTAACACGCATTTTTTTGTAATTTTAGAAATACCATTTCTTAAAGAAATGGTATTTCTTTTTCCTTATTGCTTATAAATTTCGTGTACTTTCAACGAAACGATTTTGCCTTGACTGTTTTTTTCGCTTGCCAATTCGACAATATTAGTCAATTTGAACGAAGTGCTTAACCTTCGCAAAAATTTATCTGCCGTTTCGGTGGCTACTACCGTAGTCATATTCCTACCGACTACTTCTATTATTGCGTTAGGCGCAAAATGACTTTGCAATACACTGCTTGCGTTTTTGATACGCCACTCCTCGCCTCTGCTGTTATCGGCAAGGCGACGAACCGACTCCATAAAGTCATCGTTGCGGTGCGGTGTAGTTTCTTGTTGCACAACCACAGGCGTAGTAGCACTTGCCGACTGCACCCGCACCTCAAAAACAGGGTTGCGTTTGACGACTTCTTGCGTACAATATTTGCTATTGCCCAATAGTTCGTTCCAATCGGCTTTGCCCGATGCCAACATTGCTTGCAAGGCATTGAGAAAACACAAGGTAAATGCCCCGCCTTGAGTAAGAGCTATCGAGGTTTCTCCTGCTTGGCTACTCGTGGCAATTACCGAACCCCGCACTTGGCTAAACAAACCCTTATAAACCGCTTCTGTGCTGTTTTTGACTATGGTATTGCCTTTGGGCAATGCCTGCTTGGGCGAAAGCGAATTGTTATACGAGTTGCACAAATCGCCCATAATGAGATAGAATTTGGGCTTTTTGCCCGCCAAGACCTTGTCTATTTGGCATAGCGAAAAGTGATCAGTGTCTTTGTAGGGCGGAAAACTGATTTGCGGATAGGCGCAAGCGTCCTGCACAGGTCTTGCCCCGTGCGAACTGACATACACCAAGACAATATCCTCACTGCCAATGCGTAGCCCTTCGAGAACCTCAGCAAACTTGGGATTGCGAAAATCCTCGCCATAATAAAAATGCTCTTGGATAGGCATACGGGTAGCCGAGGCGATGGTGTTCATCTCGATAGACATACTGTAAAAGTCTTTGGCTACACTCTCGCCGATATTCCTGTCTTCGGTATCCGCAAAAACAACCGAGTGCAGGGTTTGGGCAAAAGACGGACTGCCGAGCAAGCACAAAAGGAAAAGCAAAAGTGTACAACGGACTTTAGTCCGTTTATAGATTTGGAATAACGGACTGATTCCGATTATACGATTATTTTTTGTCGCCATATTGGTGGTAGATTTTAAGGTGTGGATACTTTTTTTTCAGTTCTTGGATTTCTGATTTGGAAAATTCTGTTTTTCTCAAATCAAGAAATTTAAGAGCAGGCATTTTGACTATACAGTCGGGAAGTTGTATATATCCGTAT
>JAAFHK010000134.1 GCA_013297565.1 Cytophagales bacterium | reverse complement strand
TTAAATTGGATAAAAAATCAATACACCGCAAGCGCAATGGTCGCAATGCTCACAGACTGGCAGGCTGTTTCCAAAATAGTTTGGGAGCAGGCTTCGAGGGTTGCGCCTGTAGTCAGAATATCATCAACTAATAAAATTTTTTGTCCCTTGAGTTTTTGAGGTTCTTTGATCCCAAAAATAGAATCTACATTTTGCCAGCGCTCGACTCGGTTGCTTTTTTTGGTCTGCGAAACAGTAGCTTTTAGCCGTATCAAATTATTTCTTTCCCATTTTGTTTCCAAACTTCCCGCTAAACCTTCGGCAAAACTATCCGTTTGGTTGTACCCTCTTTTGAGCAATTTGCTGGGGTGAAGCGGTACAGGCAAAATCATGTCCCAGTGATGGTTTGCTTTTTTCAATTCCTCGCCATACCAATTCCCCAAAATTTTACCAATTTCTTCATTTCCATTGTACTTCAAGGCGTGCAACATGGCTTGTACGCCTCCACCTTTTCGGAAAAAAAGATAAGATGAGGCAAAATCGAGTTTGACTCGACCTATGAATCTTTGTTTAACTTCTTGATTTTCAAGCAAATGGTAATTGGTTCGGGGCAGATCGTAACGGCAGTGCGTACAAATATGCTCCTCATTTTTTAGCAAAGTTTTGCGACAAGCAAGGCAGGAGGCAGGAAAAATCAAATTTAGAAAATCAGTAAGCATACAATTCGGTTTATATTCGGAAACCTAAAACCAATATATCATCACGCTGGAAGGAGTTTTCCATGTGTTTTTTTAATTTTTCTTGCAAAATATCTTTTTGTGTGGTTAAGGGCAAATGGTTGATTTCGCCCAAAAGTTCGATCAAACGGCGCGATCCAAAACGGATTCTTTCAGCATTGTTTTGATCTTCGTAGCCATCCGAAAACATATAAATTAGCGATCCTTTGGGCAAAATAATTTCTGTATTAGCAAATATTTTGAAATTTTTGGAATGTCCGCCAATCGATTTGCGTTCGCCTTTGATCTCGACTACTTCTTGGGCATTTTTTGGAACATAACACATCGAACGCTTTGCTCCCGAAAATACGATTTTTATTTGGTTTTCATTCATTTTTTCCAAAAAAATCAAACCCATATCCATGCCTTCAGTATTGCCTGTTTTGTGCTGTTTGAGGGCAATTGTTACTTCTTCGTGCATTTTTTCCAAAACTTGCGAAGGACTATTAATGGCTTTGCGTTGGGTAACGCGGTCGAGTAGGGTACTCCCGATCATACTCATAAAAGCCCCAGGAATGCCATGCCCAGTACAATCCACAACCGCCACCATGCGAATGAGTTGCGAATCTTCATGAACTTTTTTGTCCAATTCTCTTAACCAATAAAAATCACCCGAAACAATGTCTTTAGGTTGATAAAACAAGAAATGATCACCCAGAATTCGTTGTAAGTCCGATTCTTGGGGCAAAATCGCCTCTTGAATCGTTTGGGCGGCTTTGATACTATTATTTATATGTGTATTGATGTCGGAAAGTTCGGTATTTTTGAGTTCTATAAAGTCCCTTTGCGCGCTGATCTCCTCTTGTTTTTTTTGCAACTCTATGTTTTGTCCCAAAATTTGATTTTGCTGTTGGGTCAGAAGTGAATTAATGCCCTGTATTTTCCGATTGCTTCGATACATATAGATCAGCAGAATCCCAATCGTGATCAAAACTGCCACTACAGCCGCCGTAATGGTGTTTTGGCGCTGAATGGTGGCTTGGCTGATGAGGTTGTTTTTCCTCAAAAGTTCTATTTCCGTTTGTTTTTTGTCAAAATCATAAGCGGCTTGTACCTTGAAAAGTTGCACTCGATCCTGTTTGGTTTGCCATTCCAAAAGCAAAGAAGTATAAAGGGTTTGGGATTGGTATGCTTTATCGAAACGTTTGATTTGATTGTAATATTTACCCAAAGATTCATATAACTTTAACATACTTTGCTCAGGGTTGTTATCGAGTTCTAAAAGCAAAGCGGCACTATCATACGCCATTTGAGCTTTTTCAAACAGTTTTTGATCTGTATAAATATTGGCAAGCGTAAGCCAAGCATTACCTGCACTTGTCCAAAGTTTTCGTTTTTGGCTAATTTCGATGTCTATTTTCAACAATTCGATGGCTTTAGGGTAATTATTTTGCTTAGCAAAAATCGCCCCCATGTTTCCCGAAGTAAGCCCCACCCAAGTAGTGTCCTGCACTTGCCAAGCCAAATCCTGTGCTTTCTGGAGGTAAGTCAAAGCACCTGTTAGATTATCATTGCGCTCCTCGAAGAGCCCCATAGTATTCAAGGCATTGATTTTCAAATACATAGGGAGTGAGTCTTGCCCTACGGCAAGTGCTTTTTGTAAAAACTCGATCACGCGGTCGTCCCTATTTTGGTAGTGAATTGTCCCTATTTGAAACAAAATTTGGGCAGTAAGGTACTGATAACCATTCTTTTCAAAAACTTCGATAGCTTCCAAATAATGCTCCAGAGCATAATCCAAACGGTTAAGGGAATAATAAAGTCCGCCCAAATAATAGGCAGAATGTGCCATTTCGAAGGAAAGATTGTATTCTTTTGCGGTTTCGTAGGCTTGTTTGTAATAATCCAATGCCTCGAAAGTTTGTCGATTTGCTCCATACAGTATGCCCAAATTCCGAAGTGCGTGGGGCAGAGCATTTTTAAAAGGCAGACTTTTAGCAGTTTGTAAATGATCTTCGGCTATTCGGCGACCTGTTTCGAAATCCGTATGCCGATAAAAATCTCCCATTTTGTACAAAATAGAAGCATAATTTTGAATATTTGCCTTTCGAAAGGCATTTTTTAGGCTATCTAAGTGGATTTTGGTTTGGGCATAGCAATTGGGTTTGGCACAGATCAATAAACAGAAACCCACTACAAGCAGGAATCTGCAAAGAATCGAGCAAAAAGCATACATTCGCATACCCAAAGTGGAGAGTAAGTTTGATAATTTTGATTTTTAACTGGTTTTTTCTGGATTTATTCGGAAACCCATGACCAATACATCATCTATTTGTTTGAATTTTCCGTCCATCATCCATGCTTTTAGCCGTTCGTCAAGTTCCTTTCTTTGTTCGGGCATATCTCTATGATGTAAGTTATACAATAACTGGGAAAGGTTGCGGAACATGAATTTTTTGCCTTCAGGTCCGCCAAATTGGTCTTGGAAACCGTCCGAAAACATATAACAAGTGGTAGGCTGGGCTACAGAAATTTCGTGCAATGTAAAAATGCGTTCCTGCTCTCGTTGCACGCCACCTATCGACATTTTATCGCCTTTAACTACGTGCATTTGTCCATTTTGGATATAAAGCAATACGTTTCTTGCTCCCGCAAATTGTAAAATTTCCAAATTTGGATCGTACGTACAAATAGCAATGTCCATACCGTCCCTATTTTGGGTTTCGATCTGTTTTAAAGATTTGCGGATTCGTTTATGCAATTCATTCAACACTTGATCGGGGGCTGTGATGCCCAAGGAGTTAATCTCACTTAACAAATCGTTTCCTACCAAGCTCATGAATGCTCCTGGCACACTATGTCCTGTACAATCGACCGCCGCAAGCGTAAATTTGCCTTTATTTTGCGAAAACCAATAAAAATCTCCACTAATCACATCGCGCGGACGCAAAAGAACAAAAAAGTCTTTTAGCACTTCTCGAATCTCGGTGGCTGTTGGCAAAATGGCTTTTTGAATACGGAGTGCGTAGTTGATACTTGACACCAAATCACCTGTTTGTTTTTCCAACAAAGCTGTTTTGAGCATAATTTCCTCACTTTGACGAACCACTTCGGCAGTTCGTTCTTGCACTTGATCTTCCAAGTTTTCGTATAAAAGGGCGTTTTCCATAGAAATAGCCACATAAACCGCCAAATTATCCATGATATTCATGTGATATTGCGAATAGGCATTTTTTCGAAAACTTTGGACAGTTATTACGCCTGTAATTTTGTTTTGGAAAATAAGTGGGTGATAAATGACCGATTCGGGTGCTTCGCCATAGCCTGATGCTTTGTAAGTACTCAAATAATTCAGAATTTCATTTTTATAGTCATTGATCAGTACGTCTTTTTCGTTGCGGATACACCAAGCCGAAAGGCGTGTTGGGTCGTTCATATCCTCAAAGTGCGCAGGCAGTTTTTCACCATTTTCGATGAAACCTCGAAACTCTACTCGCTGATCTTTTTTCCAATAAACTCCGATCCCAAACGCCGCTGCGTCCATCAAAGTATTGATATTTTCGTAGGTTTTTTCGATAATTTCCTCAACCGTACGCGTAGCGGTAATGTCCTGTCCTATGTTGCTAAGGAGTTTGATATTGCGAAACGACTGTTGCAACTTGTCTTTTTGAACCTCTATTTCTTGTTTTTGGGTTTCCAAAAAACGATTTTTTTCTTCAATTTGCTCTTTTTGTTGTACAATTTCAACAGTCCTCAAATTAATGACACTTTCCAAACCTGTTTTGTCTTTCTCCAAGCGGCGTGTATAAAACTTCACAATCCCAAAAATACTTGTAACGGCTGTTACCATATAGATTAGAATCATCCAACTTTCGCGATACCAAGGCGGAAGTATGGTAAAACGATAAGATGCTTCTTCGCTAAGCTGATCGTAGATATTTTTGGCTCGAACCTTAAAGGTGTAACTTCCTTCTAATAAATTGGTGTATTCCTTTCGGCTTTGCGGAGTCCAAGCCGACCAGTCCGAATCATGTCCTTCCAAATAATAACTGTATAAATTGGATTTTTCGCTATCATAAGAGTTTGAACCGTAGTAAAAAGTCAGTGAATTGTGCGAATAGCTAAGTTGTGGTAATTGGTCGCTCGGTTGTTGGGTTTGTAGCAATGGGAAAGCCTCTTCGTCTGGGTTTTCGGTGTAGAAAGTACCGCCAAAAACATCGTGCGAATCGTTGGTGCTGGTAATGCGGAGAATGGACGCATTGAACTTTCGGCTATAATCTTTTTTGATTTGGGCTTGATAACGAAACAAACCGTCACTGCTGGCAATCCACATAGAACCGTCTGCTTCGGGATACAAACTTTCTACAGTAGTTCGATATAAGCGTTTCAGCGTAATCGAGTCTATAGCAAATTTGCCATCTGCTTGTTTTTGGAATTTTTCCATCCATTGAGCATTTCCGTCAAAAAGCACCAACCAGTGATCGCCCTGATAGTCCGTAGTGATTCGAAGCACACTGTGCGAACCGTCTGTGTATTGTTTGCCAAAATAGGTGCTTGGCATAAAACTATCTTTAGTTTCGTCAAACTCATAAATTCCTTTTTCGGTCGAAAAAAACAATCGATCATCACTTTTATACAAGCCGACTTTGTTCATCGAAGGCAGTCCTTTCAGCGTGTCGTAAGGCGTATTTTCTATTATTTTTAAGTTTTTCGATTGGGGATCGTCGAACCGAACCCTAAGCAAGCCCGAATGGTCTGTCGAAATCCATAAATCACCATTTTCTTTTTCGACCATTTCAAAAACATTTTCCTGATGAAAACCTTCCATCTCACCCTCATCAATCCATTTTCCGTTTTCGTAACGCATAGACGACAGGAAATTATTATTCGAGCCAATAAAAATTCGATAAGGATTTTGTTTGGATTGGACTAAAACGGTATTACTTGTACGATTTATGACTTGGTTTGCTTCTTGATTATTTATCTGATACACTCCGTCACTTGTGGCAACCAAATGAATTTTTTGATTCGTATTAGGAACAGTAAAAGTTAGTTGTTGCCATGTTTGTGTATTGATATTCTTAACAGCCGTAAAACGTTCATTATCATAACGATACAAGCCTAAACCTGTGGATACGTACAAACGCCCCTCATGCCTGTGTGTATAGGCTACCCCGCCTTCAAGTCCATTTGAAGCGTCCCATGATTGAATAGGCGAGTTAATCTCGATTCGCGAAATACCATTATCAAGCCCTACCCAAATAGCTTCCTGTTGGTCAAAATACACAAAACGAACATTTTGATCTTGCAAACCACTTTTTTTATCAAAAACGGTTTCCCAATTACCCGCCGAATCTAAAAGCACCAAACCACCACGACTTGTAGCTATAGCAAAGTGTTTTTGGTTATTAAATTGAATTTCTGTAGCTCTATAGAGTTGGTTTTGGATAAAAAAATCATTTGTTTTTTTATCATCAAAAGGTTTAAAACTTGGTTTTCCTTTGGGGTCATAAATAAACAAACCATTAGTGCGAGTAGCAATAAGCATTTTCCCGTTTTGGAAAGGCAGCATATTCCGAACGTTCATACTTCCTAAAAACTCACTTTCAGGAACGAGTTTTAACTGATCGTTGATAATTTCAAAAAGCCCTTCTTTATTCTTTTTTACATACATTTTGTTATTTACTTTGCTCATGTTTTGGAACTCACTATCATGAGTACCTTTAGGGGGCAAAGTACGCCATATTTTTAAGCGTCCTTTTTTCCAACGCATAATGCGCAAATAACTATGAAAATACACCCCACCGTCTAAGTCGACTGTAGCCCACACATCAGTAAATTCCCGATCCAAAGGCGGAACATATTTCATTAAGGACATATAAGTCATTTTTCCGACCGAATCAGGGGCTAAATAACCTATTTCACCCGATGCCCCAGCATAAATAGTCCCATTGTATAAGCCCAAAGAACGAACAACCGTACCATTAGAAACTCGAATTTTTCCCCAATTCGTTCCATCATACTTTACCACACCGTTATTACTTCCAAAATACATAATGCCGCGCGTGTCCTGCATAATTGCCCATATTTGGGATTCTGCCTGAAACTCTTTAGCCGAGTAATTGGTAATAAAGGGTTTGCCCCAACGCTGGGCTTCAAGCCCAAACGAAAGAAACAAGAGTATAGTAAGTAGATAGTATTTCATTACGAAATGGGTAAAATTTACTGGATAACGAAAAAAAAGGTTTTAGAAAATACTTAAGACAATAACTTTATTTATTTTGCAAAAATATTACCAAAACCTACGAACAGTGCAAACTATTTGTCTAACATTTTTTCTAAGGTTTTAATTTTTTTGTCCATCAAAAATAAATAAGCAAACATTCCGCCCAAAACGGTCAAAATAACCGCCAAAACTACATAAATTTTTCCATCGGCTCGGAATTGATCAGCCATTTCGACCTCTTTATTTTGGTAATCTTTTTCAGTAATGGCTGTTTTACCATTTTGCGCCCAAAGAGCCGAAACTGGAAGGAATAGATAGAAAAAAAGAATAAAAAGTATTTTTTTCATGAAAATAATTTGTTAGACCAAACTCAAAATTCGTTCCTCAAGTTCTCTAATTTTTACCCGATTCGCCGTAATCCAAACCCCAACCATAAACCAGGCAATTACCGCAGGATAAAAAACCAAACGCAAACCTGCGTCCATATCGTAAGCATTAAATCCTGGATTTCCGCCGTTTCCAGGGTGCAAAGAGTCGGTAAGGCGCGGGAGAATAAAAATAAGCGGAATGTAGGTAGCAAAGGCAAAAATATTATAAACGGCACTGATTCGCCCTCTTTTTTGGCGATCTTCGAGGGAGCTTCTAAGGAGTAAATAAGCCAAATAAATCAACAGTGCCACCGCCGAAGCGTTTTGCTTGGGATCATTACTCCAGTAACTGCCCCATGTGAATTTTGCCCAAAGCATACCTGTCAAAATCCCTAAAATACCAAATAAAATCCCCGTTTGTGCCGCCTCGACCGCCCAAAAATCATTCTGTTCAGTAGGATTTTTCAGATATTTGATCGAATAAACTACTGAAATAATCAACAAAAACATCATGCCAAACCACATGGGGACATGAAAATGCAGATTGCGGATCGTTTCGTTGAGAATATTCAAGCGTGGCGCTTCGAAAAGCAAGCCGCCGACCATAGTATAGGCAAGCAAAATAACGGTTAGTATCTTGAAAGTGAGTTGTTTCATAGTAGAATTAAATACGTTTGTTCGAGTCTGCATATTTACGATTTTTTTTATAACTTTCCAATTCAATCCTTTGTTTTTAGGAAAATAAAGTAAAAATTAAGAAAATAAAACCTTGAAAAACAACAAAATTAGGGTCGAAAACTTAGGCATTATCGACTATCAAAGTGCTTGGGATTATCAAGAAAAAATATTTCAGGCAACCATTGCCATAAAAATAAGCAACAGGGATCGCCACACAGAAAATGCCCTTGAAACGCCCAATTATTTGATTTTTTGCGAACACCCGCACGTTTATACTTTGGGAAAAAGCGGAAAAGAGGGGAATTTATTGGCTTCGGAAAGTGATTTGATCGCCAAGCAAGCCACTTATTACCGAACCAATCGGGGCGGCGACATTACCTATCATGGTTATGGGCAATTGGTCGTGTATCCGATCCTCGACCTTGACAATTTTTATACCGACGTTCATCGCTATATGCGTGATTTAGAGGAGGTTGTGATCTTGACTTTGGCGGATTTCGGGATTGCGGCGCGGCGAGTCAAAGGACTAACAGGCGTATGGCTTGGTGAGGAAAATAATCCTCGAAAAATTTGTGCTATGGGCGTAAAAATGAGCCGTTGGGTAAGTATGCATGGACTTGCGCTCAACGTAAGCACCGATTTGAGTTATTTTGGGCAAATAATTCCCTGCGGAATTACCGACAAGGGTGTAACATCGATGGAAAAGGAATTGGTACGGAAAATTAGCCTTGAGGAAGTTTCCGAAATTATGCTAAAACATTTTATAAAAGTTTTTGGCTTCACACTCTCTTGAAATATCAAAGAAATTGTTTATGTTTGCAAGTTTTTAGGCTTTGGCAGCCTTTTACTTATCATAATACCTTGATTATCAATTTTTTACGATGAAAAAATTTCAGTCTTTTTTTTATACTGCTTTGGTGGTATTGGGTTTTACGGCTTGTAAGCAAGACGGCGGTTCGGCAACTTTGTCAGAAACCTTAACTTTGAAAAGCAATTTGGATAGCATTAGCTATATAGCAGGTACAAGCACTGCCCGCAACCTCAAACAAAGCGGTTTGGACACAATCAACCCTGTAGTTTTTGCCCAAGCTATGCAGGCAGTGTATGCAGGCAAAGAATCAGCTTTGAGTGAAGACGCTATCAAAGCGTGTTTAAGTGCTTACCAAAAAATAGCCGAAGCACGCAGAAAACAGCAAGGAGTTGATAATTTGGCAAAAAGCGAAAAATTTTTGGCTGATAACAAATCAAAAGAAGGCGTTCAAGAACACGCAAGTGGCGTTCAATACAAAATCTTGACCGACGGCACAGGTGATGTGATTGCTGATACTGATGGAGTAGTGGTTCATTACACAGGCAAATTTATGGATGGCAAAACTTTTGATACTTCGGTAGGCAAACAGCCTTTCGAGGTGAGTAGTTTTGATGGCGTAATCAAAGGTTGGGCGGCATTGAAAGGCATGAAAGTAGGCACTAAATGCGAATTAGTCATTCCTCCTTCTTTGGGTTATGGCGAAATGGGATCAGGTCCTATTCCTCCTAATTCGGCTTTAGTTTTCGAAATCGAAATTTTAGGTAAAGCCAAAGCACAAAGTGCCGATCCAATGGGCGGACAACAATAAAAACTTATGTTTTGTAACATAGACTTTTTCGGTGAAAAATAGAAATTCTCAACAAAAAGCCCTAAATTATGCGATTTAGGGCTTTTTTGTTAAAAATTTTCTATTCAATCTTCCAACGGATTCCTACGTAAGTCATGCGGGTTTGTACCATACCCCAGATCATCGAAGCGTCAAAATACGGACTGTACGGGTATTCAGCTGCAATTAGCAAATCCTGTTGGCGGGTGTCCAAGATATTTTCCATGCCTATGTACGCATCAAAGCGTTTTGAGAAACTTTTGGAAATTTGGGCGTTCATCACCCAATAATTGGGCGAATATTGGGCTTTTTGGTATTCCACAGGGTTCGAGGCGGTAGCAGGGATTCGTTTGCTCCCAAACCACGAAACGGCGTAGTCAAAAGTCCAATTATTCAAAGTTTTATAGGCTAAATTGGCAAAAACA
>JAAFHK010000133.1:7538-10041 GCA_013297565.1 Cytophagales bacterium | reverse complement strand
TGCAGATAAAGAAAGAATAAACTATTTTTTTCTAAAATTACGCTATCTTTTCATAAATTGCGATCAAAATTTTTTGAAAAATATTTTTCATTTTTCAATAACTAATGAAAAATATTTACGTTATTTGTAAATAAAAACAGAACATACCTTTTTAAACGTTCAGAAATATGGCAGCAGAAGAAAAAAACAACGGAGCTGAAAAACTAAAAATGCTCGACCTTACCATTGCCAAATTGGATAAATCCTACGGCAAAGGAACGGTTATGAAACTCAATGGCGACAAAATCGAGGATATTCCTGTCATTCCTACAGGTTCTCTGGGTTTGGATATCGCCTTGGGCGTAGGCGGTTTGCCAAGAGGCAGAGTGGTCGAAATTTTTGGTCCCGAATCTTCAGGTAAAACCACTTTGGCAATGCACTGCATAGCCGAAGCCCAAAAATTAGGCGGTTTGGCGGCTTTTATTGATGCCGAACACGCTTTTGATAAGTTTTATGCCGAAAAAATAGGCATCGATCTTGATCGTTTGTACGTTTCCCAACCCGACAACGGCGAACAAGCCCTCGAAATCACCGAACAACTGATCCGTTCGAGTGCTATCGATATCATTGTCATCGACTCGGTAGCGGCACTTGTCCCAAAAGCCGAACTCGAAGGCGAAATGGGCGACAACAAAATGGGTTTACAAGCCCGCCTCATGTCCCAAGCTCTCCGAAAACTCACAGGCGCTATTAATAAAACAAATTGTTGCTGTGTTTTCATCAACCAATTACGTGATAAAATCGGCATTGTGTTCGGAAATCCCGAAGTTACCACAGGCGGTAACGCTTTGAAATATTATGCTTCGGTACGCCTCGATATTCGTAGGGTCAGCACCATCAAGCATGGCACAGATTCGATCATTGGGAACAGAACGCGCGTAAAAGTACAGAAAAACAAGGTAGCTCCGCCCTTCAAACAAGTAGAGTTCGATATTATGTACGGCGAGGGCATCTCGAAGGCTGGCGAAATAGTCGACATTGGCTCTGATCTGGAGATTGTCAAAAAATCAGGTTCGTGGTATTCCTACAACGGAACAAAATTGGGACAAGGCAGGGACGGTGTAAAAACCTTATTGCTCGAAAATCCTGATTTGATGGAGGAAATTGAACTCAAAATCAAGCAATTAGCCAAAGGTAAAGACATTATCAAGGAAGTTGCACATACGGAGCGCGAAGTGGAAGTAGATGCCGATGAGTAAAATAGAAATTATCTAAAAAAAAGGGGGCATACCCCCTTTTTTTTGTACCTATTTATAGGATTTTTCCCAATTTTTATCTACATGAAGTAGAAAATCAAGAATAAAATTGGAAACTCCCTCATAAAAAATCTTATCAACCTTATCAAAAGTATCCGTAGTCTGGTGATAATCGGCATGATCCTCTACTCCAAAATAGATAAAAGGTATTTTTGCTTTGTGAAAAGGACCATGATCAGAGGAATAAGTCCAATCTTCATTTTTACCAACCTGATCATGACCAAAACGGAGAGTAAAAGGATATTTTCGCATCTCTAAAGTAAATAAATTCTTAAGCAAAGGGTAATGAAATGTCCCACAAGCATATAATACCTTGTTTTCATTGCGGCTAATCATATCACAGTTTATATTGAGGAGGATCGAAGCCTTGTCGACGGGTGAATTTTTGACAAAAAAGTCTGCTCCTTTTAGCCCAATCTCTTCTGCATCTACAAAAAGGAATATTATAGAATAATTTGGCTTATTTCTGTTGAAATAATCGGCATACGATAAGAGAGCCGCCACACCTGAAGCATTATCATCAGCCCCATTATATACATCATTGTCTTTTTTACCCAAATGATCGTAATGTGCTGTAAGAACAATGTATTTATCTTTGACCTTTCCCTCGATCATACCATACAAATTTGTTGCATTAATGCCCGATTTGGGGCTAAATTTTTGCTCGTAGGAGTTATTAATAGGTTTTAAGCCTACTTCTTTGAAGCGCCCAAGCAGAAAAGCCTGTGCTTTCTTACTTCCTTCAGTCCCAACTTGTCTTCCTTCATATTCGTCCGAAGAAAGAGTCTGCACGTCCTTAAAAAGTTGGCTTTTATTGATTTTAATTTGGTTCTGTGCCATTGCCTCAAGCACAAAACCAAATATTACTAAAAATACGATTAGTTTTTTCATTATGGTAATTTTAAAAAAATGGGTAAAACGATAAAATATTAGATTGTAAATTTTGCAGAAAAACAATAATATTGTTGCTTATTGGGGTTCGAATATAGTATTTGCCCAAACAAAAAACAAGTTTAAGTACCTATGCTTTTTTTTTATCATATTTTAACAATTTTTTTGCCCTTTGTGCTGTATTTTTTGAAATTCTTTTCCAAGAAATTGCGCCTTTTTGTTGATGGTAGAACCCACGTTTTCGAATTTTTGGAAAAAAAACTCCAAAACAACACGAATCCTGTCGCATGGTTTCACTGCGCTTCTTTGGGTGAGTT
>JAAFHK010000133.1:0-7528 GCA_013297565.1 Cytophagales bacterium | reverse complement strand
GGTGAGTTCGAGCAAGGGCGACCGCTTATTGAAGTCTTTCGGTCGCAGTATCCGCAATATAAAATTTTGCTAACTTTTTTTTCACCGAGTGGCTACGAAGTACGGAAAAATTACGCCTCTGCCGATTGGGTTTGCTATATGCCGCTTGATTCGCCCCAAAATGCCAAGCGTTTCATAGAACTGGTGCGTCCGCAAATTGTTTTTTTTGTAAAATATGAGTTTTGGTATTTTTTCCTCAAAGCCTTGCACCAAAAAAATATCCTTACCTTAAGCGTTTCCGCCATTTTGAGAGAAAAACACTTTGAAAAACAGCCTTACAAAGCCTTTTTAATCCAAATGTTGTCGTTTTTTTCTCATATTTTTGTCCAGAGAGCATTTTCTCAAAACTTACTTTTACAAAATGCTGTGGCGCAGGTAAGCGTAGCGGGTGATACGCGCTTTGATAGAGTAATATCCATTTTTGAACAAAAAAAAGCCATTCCGATTGCCGAAAAATTTAAAGATCGAAAATTAACTTTAGTCGTAGGAAGTAGTTGGCAGGAAGATATAAACGTATTGATTCCTTTTTTCAAACAAAATCAATTAGCCGTAAAGTTGATCATTGCTCCGCACGAAATTTCTGAAAACAATTTACTTTGGCATGAAAAACAATTTGAACGCTTACGAAGTATTCGTTTCTCGAAAGCCGATCTCGAAACTGTCCAAGATTACGAAATTTTGCTCATAGACAATGTGGGTATGTTAATTTCCTTGTACCAATACGCTGATTTTGCCTACGTAGGCGGGGCTTTTGGGGCGGGTTTGCACAATACCCTCGAGCCTGCGGTTTTTGGGATTCCTGTTTTTTTTGGAAATCGAAATTATCAAAAATTTACCGAAGCCGTAGAATTGGAAAGTTTGGGTTGTGGAATCGTAGTTGGAAATAGTGCAGAATTTGCAAAAAAATTCGAAAAAATAGTCAAAAATGAAATTTCGAGAACCGAAATTGGCGAAAAAGCCCGAAAATACGTTTGGGAACAAGCAGGAGCAACGAAACGTATTTTGGATTATGTAGCAGAGAGGCTTAAAAATTAAGTGCGGATTTATTCGCACTTAATTTTTCTGAAAATTTTGCAGATTTATTCCTTTTATTCTTCCTCCTCACCTTCTTTTCCAAAGCCTCCGCTAAACATGGTGCTGAATAAATCCCTGAATTGCAAGCCTTTATCAAGGCGTTGTTTGCCAATCAAAGAATATTCCGCCAAGCCATGCAAGGCAAATTCCATCATAAAAAGTTGCGTACTTTCGGGCAAATTGGGCAAGGAGTTTTTGACAATTTTGTAAAGTCCTTTGACCGAATACAGAGCCGTTTTATAATCCATTTCGTTCATATCCGCCAAAAAATCCACATATTCGCCACTCATAAACCAATCAACGCTTTCTTTGTAAAGATTGGTTTTGCTTTTTTTCTCCGAATCGGGGTGCGGAAAATAATTGGTAAAAAGGCTACGAATGGATTTGGAAAGCAAATTTTGGGCAACCGAAGCCGCACCTTCTTGTTCGCCTTCATAAACCAATTCAACTTTGCCTGTGATCGAAGGCAAAATGCCCCAAAAATCGTTGATTCGCACACAAGTTTTCGTCTCTCCGTTCATCAGCATACGCCTTTCCGCGCTGCTCAACAAGTTTTCGTAAGCCGAAATGGTAAGCCTCGCCGAAACTCCGCTTTTTTGGTCAATATATTCGCTACTGCGGGCTTCCATCGCTATTTGCTCTATCAAATCTTTGGCAAGATTGGGCATTTCGATTTGTTCCTGCTCGGTTTTTACGATTGCCTCTTGTTCCGTAATTTTTCGTCCTGTACTAATATCTTTTGGATAATGGGTCAAAATTTGGCTGTCGATTCGGTCTTTCAGAGGCGTAACAATGCTTCCCCTGTTGGTATAATCTTCAGGATTGGCAGTAAAAACAAACTGAATATCCAAAGGCAAACGAACTTTGAAACCTCGAATTTGGATATCACCTTCTTGCAAAATATTAAACAAACCTACTTGGATTCGGGCTTGCAAATCTGGTAACTCATTGATTACGAACAAACAACGATTCGAACGTGGGATTAGACCAAAGTGAATTACCCTTTCGTCCGAATAAGGCAGTTTTAAGGTTGCAGCTTTGATTGGATCAACGTCCCCAATGAGATCGGCAACCGACACATCGGGTGTTGCCAATTTTTCTGTATATCGATCCGAACGGTGCAACCACGAAATAGGAGTTTGATCCCCTTTTTCTGCCAATATATCTTTTCCGTAGCGTGAAAGTGGCGCAAAGGGATCGTCATTGAGTTCCGAACCCGCAATAATTGGGATATATTCGTCCAAAAGATTGATCATCAGCCTCGCAATACGCGTTTTTGCTTGCCCACGCAAACCCAATAAATTGATATGGTGCATAGAAAGAATCGCCCTTTGCACGTCAGGAATTACGGTTTCTTCGTAACCATGAATCCCCGCAAAAACAGCTTCTTTGCGTTTTAGACTATCGATCAGGTTTTGGCGAAGTTCCTCGCGAATAGGGCGAGAACGGTAGCCGCTTTTTTTCAAGTCGGCAAGGGTTTGTATTTTTAGCAATTCCGAATCGGGTAGCATAGTTTTTTTATTGAGCTAACTTTATGTGCAATACTTTGTTTGAAAAATCATTTTTCTTCCAAAAACTTCTCAAAAATCAGCCGAATCGAGGCATAGCTTTCCCTTGCTATTTTTTCCGATTCGGTAAGGGAAAACCATGCCACTTCTGTAATTCCTTCTTCGGTTTGAGCTATAAGGTTCTGATTTTCAGCACTTTCCATGTCGTACCAATGCGTACATTTTAGGACAAACTCCTCCCCCAGTCTATAAGCATGCCATGTTTTGCCAATTTTGTTTTTGAGTGTGGCTCGAATGCCGCATTCTTCGGATACTTCCCTAAGAGCCGCTTTTTTTTTCGATTCATTTTGTTCAATTTTTCCTTTTGGCAAATCCCATTTTCCGTTTCTTTTTATCCACAAAACCTGCTCTTCCCAGCAAACAATCCCACCCGCCGCTTCTATTAGGGTGAAATATTCTACCAATTCATAACAAATTAGTTTGTAAGGCTTTGCCCTAAAAAATAAGGTCTTCGGGGCTTGTGGCTTGTCTTGCAAGTCCAAGAAATAGGGCATTAATTCCTTTGCCGAATTAATTTTCAATGCCTTTTCTGCCTTTTTCGAAAAGGGCAAAATGTGGATCAGGGAATCATTTATGAAAACTCTCATGGGTGGTTTGTTCTATTTTTTGATAAAAATAAGTAAACTTGGTACAAAATTGGTTATTTTTCCAATATATCTTTTAACTTTGTCGAAATATCATGCAACTATTTCACACCCTACAGGGTCTTATTGTTGAACCGTTACTTCTTTGTTTCGTTTGATGCAAAATCAGTTACAAACTAATGAAGAATGGCTCATAGCCGAATGTAGTCGAGGGAACGCCAAATCCCAGCGCTTACTTTACGAAAAATACGCCAGCAAAATGTATGTAGTAGCCTTGCGTTACTCCAAAACAACTTTCGAAGCCGAAGACATTTTGCAGGAATCGTTTATCAAAATTTTTAATCATATCCACGAATTTCATGCGGATTGCCCTTTAGAATTTTGGATCAAACGGATCGTAGTAAATACAGCGCTGAAGCAGAACAGGCGAAAACTCGATAAGGCAAAAATGGAAGATGTTTCCGTCATGCCTGATGAACCGTCCGAAGAGATTGAGTTTTCGAACTACAATTTCCAGCAGTTACTACAGCTAATCCAAAAATTAGCCCCTGGTTATCAGCTCATTTTTAACTTGTATGCCATAGAAGGCTACAAGCACAAGGAGATCGCCGAGATGCTCGACATCACCGAAGGTACGTCCAAGTCACAGTATGCAAGAGCCAAAACGCTTTTGCAAAAAATGTTATTAGAGGAAGAAATCCTCGTACACAAGCAGATTTAACAACAGAATAAGGAAATCTTACACATTTTAAAAATTTTACTTTACGCATGAGCTAAAAAGCATCACCATTAAAAATCCTTTTTTAGAAAGGATACGAATATGAAAACCTTTGACGACAACTTTGAGGAAGCCTGTCGCAACTTGTTTGAGAACGCCGAATTTGCACCAAGTAATAACCTTTGGAATAAAATCCAAGGCGAAATGAAAAGTGATAACCTTTGGGAAAAAACAGTTAGACAGCTTTTTAATAATGCCGAAATTACGCCTTCGGAACGAGTTTGGCAACGCATTGCCAATACTTTGCACCGCCCTGTGATCGCCCCTTTGTGGCGTTGGGCAAGTGCCGCCGCTGTAGCGTTGGTAGTAGGTAGTGGAATTTATTATTTTGCGGAAAATGAAAATCTGGCTGATTCGAGTAATCAACAGCAAAATTCGCAGAAGAAAAAAGCTGAAACGCCTCAAGATTTGTCCGAAAAAGGTAATGCTTTTGCGGAAAAGTCTTCTATTGCCTCTATTTCAAGTAATTCCGAAAAGGAAAATACTGATTCTTATATAGAAAATACAAATCCTGTTCCTGAAACTGCCAAAACAGTTTCGGCAAAGCAGTCTTTTGTCCCTATTCCAAAGTCCGAAAACCTAAGAGCAAACGATAATAACAACAATCGTATCGTAATTGCTAAAGCAAACACCCAATTGATCGCCTCGCCTGTAGGTTTGACTCTTTTGGCTTTCCCGACCGAGTTTTCGCAAAACTTGTCAATTATCAAACCTGTTCGTTTGGGTTTGGTAGTTACCCCGCAAGAGGTTATCAGTTCCGAAACCGAAATTCGGGCGAATTATAAATATTGGATAGGTGTAAATATTGGTTTGCAAGATTTTAAAAATAATTTCCAAATTGCTGAAAATTTGCAAGGAAATCCATTTTTGTTGCAAAACGAACTTTCCCGAACCAATATGCGTAGCGTACTACTCGACAGCGTTCAGGTTCAGAATGCCTACAGTTTGGGTTTCGAGTTTGCTCGCAAATTTGGTAAAATATTCGTAGTTTCGGCAGGTTTGCAACATCAAAGTTCGGAATATAGAGCAAATGTACTTTTGCGACAATATACACCGCAAGCCCTAAAACCTGAACAAACATACACAGACCAGTTACAAGTAAAACAAAGCAGTTGGGGCATTCCTTTGTTGGTAGGGGCGGATTGGCAAAATAAAAATGGCTTGGGTTTGTTGTTTATGGCAGGTTTGCAGGCAAATTTTGCTAATTCAAGCCAAGTAAGTAATCAATTTACGCTTGCCCAGTACGATTTAGGAACTTATCAAAAAATGAATTTAGCTGGTTTGGTACGTTTTGGAGCAAATTACGCTATTACGGAGCATTTTAATCTGGGTCTGGAAAGTTCATATCTACAGACTCTGCAAAATATATATAGTTCTTCGCATTTAGAAGCGCGTCCAAGCCGTTTAGGTTTTTCTGCCAATTTACGGTACAGATTTTAGAAATTATTTCAAATAAAAAGCCCAATATTCTGGTGAATATTGGGCTTTTTATTTGATTTTAAAAACTGCTTAAAAGATAAATGCAGTAAGGAACTTTTGTTTTCCCGCCTAATTTTGTACCTTTGCCAAAAATATTTGATTAACCCTTTTCGAAAATGAGTTTAGTAGTAGTAGGTTCGGTGGCGTTTGATGCTATCGAAACACCTTTTGGCAAAACCGACAAAATTGTGGGTGGTGCGGCAAGTTTTATCAGTCTTACGGGTTCTTATTTTACCCCAAAAACGAAGTTGGTGGCTGTTGTGGGCGGTGATTTTCCACGAAATTTTATCGAACTTTTACACACACGCGGCGTAAATACTGAAGGTTTGCAGATCAAAGAGAATGAAAAATCATTTTTTTGGTCTGGACGCTACCATAACGATATGAATTCACGCGATACTTTGGTTACGGAATTGAATGTTTTAGGCACTTTTGACCCACTTCTGCCCGAAACTTATCAAGATTGTGAATATTTGATGCTTGGTAATCTTGCTCCTTCTGTTCAACTGACGGTTATCGAACGTTTGCGAAAACGCCCAAAATTGATTGTGATGGATACTATGAATTTTTGGATGGAGGTGGCACTTGATGATTTGAAAGCGGTGATGAAAAAAGTCGATGTTATTTCAGTAAATGATTCTGAAGCTCGCCAACTCACTGGCGAATATGCCCTGAAAACTGCCGCTAAAAAAATCCTCGACATGGGTCCCAAATTTGTCATTATCAAAAAAGGCGAACATGGAGCACTACTTTTTAGCAAAACCCAAATCTTTTTTGCTCCTGCCTTGCCTCTTGAGATCGTTTTCGATCCAACAGGTGCGGGGGATACTTTCGCAGGCGGTTTTATTGGTCATTTGGCAAAAACAGGTGATATTTCTTTTACAAATATGAAACGTGCTATTGTGTATGGTTCGGCAATGGCTTCGTTTTGTGTCGAAAAATTTGGGACTGAAGCCCTTGAAAACCTAACACAAGAAAAAATACAAACAAGAATAACTGAATTTGCAGAATTGGTTAATGCTGAAATGTAAAAATGAAATAATTAGACGCAAAAACCTTGTAAAATGAAATTTGCAAGGTTTTTTATTTAACAATATTTTTGTACTTTTGTCCTAAAAGCAACGTGGAAACAACAACATTTCCAGTCATGGAAGCGTTTTATACGCTACAAGGAGAGGGTTATCATCAGGGAAAAGCGGCTTATTTTATTAGATTAGGCGGTTGTGATGTCGGCTGTGTCTGGTGTGATGTCAAAGAATCATGGGACGCAAACCAACACCCATATCTTAGCGTAGAGCAGATTCTCAGCGAAGCCAAAAGGTATCAAGGACGTTTGGCTGTGATCACTGGCGGCGAACCTTTGATGTATAATTTAGATTTTTTGACCAAAACTTTACACGAAAACGGCTTTCGAACTAATCTCGAAACCTCTGGGGCATATCCTATGTCGGGACACTGGGACTGGGTTTGTTTTTCTCCAAAAAAATTCAAAAAGCCTGATCCAAGTATTTTTTCAAAGGCAGACGAACTTAAAATTATTGTCTATCACAAAAGCGATTTCGGCTGGGCAGAACAATTTATGGGACAATTAAAACCTGATTGCCAACTTTTTTTGCAACCAGAATGGAGCAAAATTGATCAAATGTTGCCCTTGATAGTTGAGTATGTAAAAGAAAATCCAAAATGGCGAATTTCTTTGCAGACACATAAATATATGCAAATTCCGTAGAAAAATATAAAAATAAATATTATGGACAGTAAAGTTTTGACACTCACTTTGGTAGCGGTGGTGATTTTGGGCAGTCTGGTGATTTGGACGGATTACAACCGTTCGCAAGATGCCCAGCGTCAGCATCAAGCCCTTTTGGACGAAAAAGAAAAAGCCTTCCAATTACAGGTTTTAGAAAAAAAAGAACTCGAAAAACAGCGCGAAGATGCCCAGAAACGCCGTGAGGAGGAAGAAAAACGCAAAGAACAAGACCGTTTGGCACAAGCCCAAAACGAAC
>JAAFHK010000132.1 GCA_013297565.1 Cytophagales bacterium | reverse complement strand
AATAACGAAGTCGTGTATGGCGGTTCGTATGGCGGCTATTTGACCCGATTCGATCATCGCAACGGCGAAGATCGCTTGGTCGATGTCTATCCCGAAAATGTCATTGGGGCGGCAGGAAAAGACATCAAATACCGTTTTCAATGGAATTTCCCTATATTTTTCTCCCCACACGACCCGAACACTTTGTATTGTGCCGCACAACATCTTTTCCGTTCCCAAAATGATGGGCAAAGTTGGGAAGTGATCAGCCCCGATTTGACACGAAACGACACAACCAAACAAATCGCTTCGGGTGGGACAATTACGAAGGACAACACAGGTGTAGAAATGTATTGTACGATTTTTGCCGCTTGCGAATCGCCTTTGGAAAAAGGCACACTTTGGACAGGATCGGACGATGGGCTGATTCACGTAAGCCGAGATGCGGGAAAAAATTGGACAAATGTAAGCCCACCGAAAACCATGTTGCCCGAATGGACGCAAATTAACAGCATCGAGCCGCACCCTTTCGAAAAAGGTGGCTTGTACGTAGCCGCTACGCTGTACAAAGGCGGGGATTTCAAACCTTACCTTTTCAAAACGACCGACTACGGCAAAACATGGGTAAAAATTACGAATGGCATTGATAATGAACACTTTACAAGAGTAATTCGGGCGGATAAAACCCGAAAAGGTTTGCTTTGGGCGGGGACGGAAAGCGGTTTGTACGTCAGTTTTGATGATGGCTCGACTTGGCAACCTTTCCAATTAAATCTTCCCATTGTGCCAGTTACGGATATGACTTTGAAAGATAAGGATTTGATCGTAGCCACTCAAGGGCGTAGTCTTTGGATACTCGATGACCTTTCGCCTTTGCAAAAAATGCAGAACGAAGATTTGAATAAAAATGTGGTTTTGTACCCCTCAAAACCCGCTTGGCGGTACAAAGGCGGCGAAGGCAAGGGCATTACGGTGGGAAAAAATCCAAAAAATGGGGCAATTTTTCATTTTTATTGCAAAAATGTCATTGATAGTACCGTAAATGTACGATTCGATATTTTGGAAAAAAATGGGAAGTTGATCCGCAGTTTCCGCAACAATGCCAAGCTCGAAGAATTGGAAAAAAACAAGGTTTTGGGTAAAATAGAGGCGAAAAAAGGCTTTAACGAATTTGCATGGGATATGATGTACCCAAGTTTTACGACCTTCAAAGGCTTGATTTTGTGGGGCGGATCGGGTTCGTTCGTGTGGGCATTGCCCGATACCTACAAAGCCCGTTTGGTGGTTGGCAAAGACTCGACAGAAATTGAGTTTGAATTACGAAAAGCCCCCAATATCGAGAGTTCTGATGCCGATCTGAAAGCCCAATTTGATTTTTTGGTCGAAATTCGGGACAAAGTTGAGGATATGCACCGTAGTATTTTGGAAATCCGCAAAACCCGCAGCCAATTAGCCGATCTGAAGGGCAAAATGGACAAGGAAAAACACAAGGATTTATTAGAAAAAATCAATACTTTGACCAAACAAATGACCGCAGTTGAGGAAAGTTTGTATGCCACCAAACTGCAAAGCGGGCAGGACGTGTTGAATTATTCGATTCGTTTGAACAATAAATTGAGCATTTTGGGGCAGGGCATCGGCGGCGGTCAGTACAAACCTACCGATCAATCCGTAGCCGTAAAAAATGAACTTATCAGCTTGACTAACAAGCAGTTGGACATTTGGAAAACGATCAAAATGCAGGAAATTCCCGCCCTCAACGAGGCAGTTCGCAAGGCGGAAGTGCCTGTGATTAAGGTGGAGTAAAACAAAAAACCTTGTAAGGTCTTCGAGACCTTACAAGGTTTTTCTGTTTTGGTAAAATATAGTTCTTGAGGCAGTTTTGTTACATCATAAATTTATAGCCGACACCTTTTACGGTCGTAATATAGCCTTCGCCTATTTTTTCACGCACTCGCCGAATATGCACATCAACGGTTCGAGCCAAAACATAAACATCTGAACCCCAAATATTATGGAGGAGTTCTTCTCTGCTAAAAACTTTATTGGGGTGTTGCGCCAAAAAAAACAGCAATTCAAATTCTTTTTTTGGTAAAGAAATTTCATCATCGCCTTTGATAAGGGTATAACTTGTTTTGTCAATAAGCAAATCACCAATTCGAATTGTATTGTGGTCTTCGGTCAGGGTTCGGGCTTGTTCGCGTCTGAAAATCGCATTGATGCGGCTCATGAGCGCTCTTGGCTTGATGGGTTTGGTTAGGTAATCATCTGCGCCTGTTTCGAAAGCCGCTATTTCAGAATATTCTTCGGCACGCGCCGTAAGGAAAATAATTTTACAATCGGCAGTTTCGGGCATTTCTCTTAAAATTCGGCAGGTTTCCACTCCGTCCATATTGGGCATCATGATGTCGAGCAGAACCAGATCAGGCACGAAAGTTTTGGCGGCTTGTACGCCTTTTAATCCGTCAGTCGCTATTTTGACTTTGTAACCCTCTTTTTCAAGGTTATATTGTAACATTTCCAAAATATCAGTTTCGTCATCAACGACCAAAATTTTGCCTTCTTTCGGATTCATACAATAATTGGGGTTTGTGTACTTTTTTCCGATCCAAATCTATACAATTCTTTCTTGAAACTTGTATTTTAGCAGAGTATAAATCGTATTTTTTTTTAATACTTTGATAATCAAGAATTTACGTATAAAAACATTTTTTTACAAAATCATGAATAAATTGTTAAGCCTTTTTTTCTGTCTATTTCTTTCTTCAAATGTTTTTGGGCAAAATGCACCTGATGCTGAAAGAGATAAATGCCTTGAGGAGCAAAAATCAACAGGATTGGGCAGTATCGAGTGCGAAGTAACGCGGTTTCAGGCTTGGAGCAAGGAACTCGACAGGCTCTATGATCAGGTGATGCAAAAGTTGAGTCCTGAACAGCAAAAACTTTTGATCGATCAACAGGTGGCTTGGGCAAAATATCGGGAAACGACTTTTACCTTCAATGAGCAGTTTTATGGCAATAAAGGCACGATTTGGCTGGCGGCGATTGCTACTTTCAAAGGAGATATGGTCAAAAAACGCTATGAAGAACTCCTTGCCTACAGTCAAATGTTTAAAGGACAAAAAGACTGAAATATCAAATCTGCACACCAATTACCGTAATATCGTCCCTTTGGGCTTCGCTTTGTTGGTGTGCAATTAAAATACCTTCAAGAATTTTACCCTGTTCTTCAAAAGACAGATTGGCATTTGCCAAAAGCGTTTTTCGAAGCTGATCTGAACCTATTTTATTGCGTTCAGCATTATTTTGATCAGCAAAACCATCACTGTAAAGGTACAAATTTGTGCCTTTTGGCACGATTACAGTAGTATTTTCAAAATCTTCTTTGGCTTCATAATTTCCGCCAATATTCTTTTTGCTTCCTTTAAGTGTTTTTAATTCCGCATTTTGTACGTAATAAAGATTTTGTTTTGCTCCTGCGAAAGTAATTTCGTAGTCATTTTCTTTTTGCCAAATCCGACAAATTCCTACGTCCATGCCGTCCGTATTATCACTTTCCTCTTGGCGTAAAGCCATTTGTACTCCTTTGTGTAATTCATTAAGAATGAAAGAGTTATCAAATATTTTGCGAATATTGACAATTTCGTTCAGCAAAGAATAGCCAATAAAAGACATAAAAGCACCCGCCACCCCGTGTCCTGTACAGTCAGCAACTGCCAAAAAAGTAAGTGCATTGTTGGGGGCTATTTTTTCATTTTCGATGGTACTTAACCAATAAAAATCACCTGAAACAATGTCTTTAGGTTTATACAGCACAAAATGATCGGCGAAGATTTCTGCCATGCGATCTTTTATAGGTAAAAGTGCATTTTGGATCGTTTGGGCGTAACGAATACTGTCGGTTATTTTTTTGTTGCTTTCTTCCAAAACTCGATTTTGGGTTTGAATCGATTCCTGCTGTGCTAAAATTTCATTTTTTTGAACTTCCATTTGCAAATTTTTATGGACAATTTCCACTTTTTGCTGTTGCAAAACACTGTTTTGTTCAATAATTTCCGTTTTTTGTTTTTTCAACAATTCTGCAATTTTGTGTTCTTTTGTTTTTTGGCGGTACAGAACAATCGCCGAAATAACCAAAATAACCAAAACAATCCCAATACCTGTAATAATAATTTGTTGGCGGTGAATATTTGCCTGATCGAGTTTTTCTCTAAGCGCCGCTTGTGCGTCATTTTGTTCGAGTTCGTATTGAGCCTTTATTTTTCCAATTTCCATTGCCTTATCTTCACTAAAAAGGCTGTCTTTATAAATCAAAAATTGTTCGTGATATTCGAGGGCTTTTGGGTAGTTGTTTTCTTTTTTGTAAAGTTGATAAAGGGTTTGATAAACTTGCATAATTTGTGGTTTAAGTTGCATTTTTTGGGCAAGTTCGAGGCATTGAAGGCTGTAATCGCGCGTTTCTTCGTTATTTCCTTTTTGAAAATACGTTTGGGCAATATAGTTCAGGCTTGCGATGGCGTATTCGTTGAGGTTTAGAGCATGGCTTTTTTCGAGAGTTTGGTGGTAGGATTCCAGAGCCTGATCGTACATTTGTTTGTGAAAATAAATATTCCCAATGTCGTTTCCTGCTTCTATTGCCACTTTTTCATTATATTTTGTGCCTTCCTCCGAAGCCTGTATAAAAAAATGCAAAGCCGTATCATAATTATTTTGTTCTTTATAAACACGCCCTTTGTTGAGCCAAAGCGTAGGCAACTGTTCGAAGCGCTGGCGGCGAACCAAAATTTCTTCGGCTCTGCTAAAATATTTGAGGGCTTCTTCGTAGTTTTTTTGCGATTTGTAGATTTGCCCGATATTCAAACAGGCTTCAGAAACTCCTATTTCTGATTTTATTTCCTCGAAAAGTCTTAAACTCAAGAAGAAATATTCTAATCCGTCTTTGTAATCTCCTTTGATAAAACTGATATATCCCAAGTTTTGGAGGGCGTAGCCTTTGCCTTTTTTGAAGCCTACTTCTTCGGCAAGCCCAAAGGCTTGGGCGGCGTTTTCCTGTGCCAATGCCAGATCGGAATGCCAATAAAATTGCGCAATTTGGTTCAAAACCAATACTTTAGCCGTATCGGAGAGGTTTGGAAGTATTTTTTGGAGGCTATCCATGTTCTGAAAAGCATATACCCTACTTTGTGAAGTCCAAACAAGGCAAAAAACAATTCCTACACTGATTTGAAATATTATTTTACCCAATTTTTTTTGCATATTTTTTATCTTTGCTCAAAATGTACGGGCAAGGTAATAATAAATTTTGTTCCTTTGCCAACTTCACTTTCCAATTCGATACTCCCGCTGTGCTTGCCAATAATTCCCAAAGAAATCGAAAGTCCCAGACCTGTTCCCTTGCCCACATCTTTTGTGGTAAAAAATGGCTCAAATATCTTGTTTTTGATGTGTTCGGGAATGCCAGGGCCCGAATCGGCAATGGTGATTCGAATATTGCCTTCAGTGGGTCTGTTTTGGGTCTGGATCGTAATTGTGCCTTCGTCTTGGATCGCCTGAATAGCATTGGCAATAATATTCATAAAAACTTGGTTCAGCTGTCCTGGGTAGCAGTCGATATTGGGCAAGGTTTCGTCATATTCTTTGACCACCTCAATGCGGTTTTTGTATTGATTTCGCAGAATGACCAAAGTCGAATCCAAATTTTCGTGCAGATCGGCTGTCTTGAGATCGTGTTCGTCAAGCCTTGAGAATGTCCGCAAACCTTTGACAATTTCGGCAGTTCGAACTGCCCCACTTCTGATATCGCCTACCAAACCCACAATGTCATTTTTTACTTCATCATATTCCAACTCTCGCTTCAGTTTCTTGATTTCTTGTTGGAATTGAGGTAATTTTTCGGGTTCGAGGTTGTCCGTTTCCTCATATTTTTCAACTATTTCGATCATTTCATTCATAACGGTTCTGAGTGATTCCGAACCCGCATAAACGAAATTTACAGGATTATTAATTTCGTGCGCAATGCCCGCCACAAGCTGTCCAAGAGAAGCCATTTTTTCCGATTGGATTACCTGCGCTTGCGCATTCTTTAGGTCTTCGAGAGTTTGCTGAAGGGCTTCTTTTTGTTCTGCCAATTTTTGGTTTTGGAGAATATTAGCCTCATTTGCTTCGTGCAAATCACGGGCTTGGTGCATAATTTCGCTTCGTTGGCGTTTGATTTTGCGCGTATTCAAATAGACAAAAATGAGAAAAATAAGCAAAAAACTTATAATCAAACTAAAAGATAAGAGTTGGTTTTTGGATTGGTTGGCTTCCATTTCTCGCAAAGCGGCAACTTGTTTCTGATCGCGCTCCATGAGTTTTATTTTGTCCATATCTGCCGAAATCAGCGAGTCGCGCTGTACTTTGACCCTTTGCATATATTTTGAGAGTTCATCATTGACTATCTGCACCTGCTCGAAAGCCTCATAGTGCGCGCCCAAAGCCGTTTTGAGCCTGTCCAAATAAACGGACTGTTCGGTACTTAGCGAACTGGTTTTACGCAACTTTTCCAAGTTTTCAATTTCTTTTTTCAACAGACTCGTCTGCTTCCCAAATTCTGCCTTTTTTATTTCCAAACTTGCCACAATTTTATCAACTTGCTCACTTTCAGTCCCTCTGCTTTTAAAAAGTGAATCGAGGCGATCTCCTTTCTCCTTTGATTGTCCGCTTTTGGGGGCATTTACGGGCGAATAGCGCAATTCGGGGGCTATTTCACTCGAATCCGCATGAACAACTGTAACCTGATGTGTGCGGCTTTTGGTCGTAATATCAAAAACGAACTGCCCTTTGTCATTGGTGATATAATGCCTGTCACCCACCAAAACCTCCGTTCCTGCCGTTACAGGTTTTTTGCCCTGATCTTTGATCGTAACTTTGAATATTTGGCGGGTAGCAAAAGGATTGGGCGGAACAGTTCCGTCTGTGCGGATCGCTACAAAGTTGTCTTGGCGGCTATAGTTAAAATTTCGTTCGGTAATTTGTAAGCCATTCAGCGAAAAAATAGTATTAGAACCAATTTGAACACTTTTTGGCAACTCTAACCAGAACTCTCCTTCCTCGTTTGTGATTGCCGAACCCACACCATTTACGCCCATGATCGTAACCCGTACTTTTCGCAAAGGCTCAAGGCGTAAGGTTGTGATTTGCCCTTTTAGAAAGTAGCGCTCCTCTTGGGCTTCTGCAATCTGAAAAGACAAAGCTAAATACAAAAATAAAAAAAAGGGCACTAGGGATTTCATTTTGTTTGTTTTGAGCCGAATTGTATTGGAAAACAAATTTAACTATTTTTATACATAATATATGTGCCAAACTATTTTTTTTGCCCAAAAATTCGTTTCAAATCCGTACATTTGAAAAAAAAATGATAGGTTTTCAAAAAATATCTTTTTTTTCTGATGATTGTTGTTATTAAATAAATTGTACTTTTTAAAGTTTGTATTTAGAAAGATAAATCTTATTTTGCTTTTTTATGAAAAAACAAATTATTTATATTGCTTTATTTTTGGCACTATCGAGTTTGGTAGCTTGTAGTGGTTTTAATAGAATCATGAAAGACTCCAACTGGCGTAACCGCTACGATGCCGCCATGAAATACTATGAAAAAAAAGATTATTACAGGGCAGGAGTGCTTTTGGAAGATTTAGTCCCTATTTTGGTAGGAACTAAAGAAGCGGAATTAGCCCAATTTTATTTTGCTAAATGCTATTTTCACCAATCCCAATATACTTTGGCTTCGCATTATTTCAAAAAATTTCACGATACGTACAACCGCAGTGAATTTGCCGAAGAAGCCTATTATATGATTGCGTATTCATACTATAAAGAATCTGCCCCTTCTACTCTCGATCAGGCAAGTAGTGAAAATGCGATCAACGCTTTACAGGATTTTATTAACCGTTATCCAAGCAATAAATTTGTACAAGAAGCTACAGGCTTGCTCAAAGAATTGCGGATTCGGCTCGAAAACAAAGCCTTTGAAAATGCCAAGCTATATTACAAACTCGAACTCTATCAATCGTCTGTAATTGCGCTTGAAAATTTTAAAAAAGATTTTCCTGATTCTTTTTTGCAAGAAGAAGCCAGTTATATGGCTATTTTGGCACAGTACAAGGTGGCACAAAACAGTTATGTAGCCAAACAAGAGGAACGCTACCAAAAAGCAAGTGAGTTGTATCAAAAATATTTAGAAAAATACCCGACAGGAACGTTTTTGAAAGAAGCAGAAAAAATATTTGCTGATACGCAAAGTGGTTTGAAGCGGGTAAAAAAACTAAAAGAAAAACCAACGCTGTAAGATATTTCAATTTGTTAAAAAGAGAAGATAAGTTTTTTGCCAAAAAACTTGTCTTTGCTACCTATACACTTATTTCCTTTTGAGTGATACTTTGTATGTTTTTTAACTATAATTAATTAACAGCAATTTTCAAATACCATTTTATACGCTGAAAGGGGGTAACAATAATGGTAATGCTAAATAAAGTTTATGAATAAGAGCGTGTTTAGAAAATCGGCAATCTTTTTTTGCCATTCTTTACAGATGGGTATTACTTCGTAATTTTGTATAAAATCATCACAAATTATATGAAATTACGAGCCAAATCTTACGTTTTTAAAGTGAAAAAATTTGAACCCTTAAGCGATACCCAATGGGCAAATATACAAGATTTATTCGAGAAAAAAACCAAGCGTGGTCGTCCAACAGAGGTAGATTTGCGCTCCGTTTTTGACGGTTTGCGCTACCTAATTCGTACAGGTTGTCAATGGCGCAATACTCCTGCTTGTTTTCCCAAGTCTTGTATTTTGCGCTATTACTTTGATAAATGGGAGGCTGAACATTTATGGACACCAATACTCATAAGGCTTTTTTTGAGGCATAGAAAGCAATTAGGGCGCAATCCCATGCCAAGTTTGGCGGCAATTGATAGCCAAAGCGTAAAAATTGCCCCTTTGATTAGTCAAGCAAAAGGCATTGAGGGGAATAAAAAAATTAAGGTACGAAAACGGCATATCATGGTTGATTCTCAAGGCTTTCTGTTGGCAGTATATGTCAGTGCCGCCCATGAAAATGATGGAAAGTTAGGGATCGAATGTTTAGCACAAGTGTTAAATAATTATGAAACTGTGAAATTTATTACAGCTGATGCGGGATACAAAAACACCTTCGAAAAAGAAGCGAAGGCTTGTGGAATCTCGGTAGAAATTAGCCAGAAGCCTCCTTCTGAACAAGGTTTTGTCCCTCAAAAGCATCGATGGCAGGTCGAAAGATCGTTTGCTTGGTTGAATTTCGTATCGAAGATTGTCCAAAGATTATGAAAAAACAGTAGAGGCTTCAGTGGCAATGATCCAATTGGCTTTTATTTCTGTAATTTTAAACAATTTTTGACACTTGAATTTCTAAACATACTCTTACTCTGAACTTTTTTTTGCCAATATTGGAAAAGCAATAATTTATAAAGTTTTCTTGCCATTTTTATTCCGTTTTTATATAAATCGAAACATTTCTATAAGATTTTCCTTCAGGAGTCGCCCCCAACTGCATGATCTGCAGAGCCTTTCCATCGGGCGAAACTTGCCGAAAAGTCTGCCCTACGGTTTGTTTTTGGAATTTGGAAATGGTTTCCAATACATTTTCTTTCAAAGTCGTAATCATACTTTGCTGATCGTCCGTTTTGTGTTCCTTTCCATCAGGGCTTAACCACGTTTTGTGTTCCAATAGTTTCCTGTCGGGTGTAACCCAACTCACGACCAGTTTGATTTGCTCACCCAACTGTTCGATTTGGTATTGCGAACTTAGTGGCGCTTCGCCAAATTCGTAGCGGGTGTATTGCGGATCGAGCAACCAAGTCCCCAAAAATGGGTGAATCCAATCCTGTTTCATGTCTTTTGTAAAAAAATTATTTTTTAAGAATTTTGTGAATCAATTCATAACCTCTGCCATCAGACAGACGAACCAAATAGCTTCCTATCGGCAGATAAGCCATGTTTACCTGATAACGGAAAGGGTCTAAACGTTTTGTTTCGATGTTTTCTA
>JAAFHK010000131.1 GCA_013297565.1 Cytophagales bacterium | reverse complement strand
TTCCAATTTATTACGATTCGATGATTGCCAAACTCATTACTTACGCCAAAACGCGTGAAGAGGCTATCGAACGCATGATTCGGGCGATTGACGAATATGAAATTACAGGGGTGAAAAATACTTTAGATTTCTGCCGATTCGTGATGCAACACGAGGCTTTTAGAAATGGAAAATTCGATACCAAATTTATCGAAACCTATTATACGTCCGAAGTTTTAACGCCCGAATTTACAGAAACCGAACAAAAGATTGCGGCGGTTTTGGCGGCTACACTTTTGGACAAAAAACAAAACAGCCCAAAAGCGGTTAGCACAAGTACATCTACTACCAAAAGCAAATGGAAAGAAAGAAAATATGCCTAATGCTCCTGTTTTTGGTGTTTTTTTCTTGCCAAAATGCAGACATTGACCTCGAAGGTTTTGATGCGACACTTTGGCAAAGCGACCAAAATGGGTGTGAAGGCAAACGGATTGGACAGGTTGCGGTTTTTGAGCAAAGAATCAAACCGCAAATAGATAAAATGTCTGAAAAAGATATAGTGAAGATTTTGGGCAAACCTGACCGCCAAGAACTCATGACTCGCGGGCAAAAAATCTATTATTATGCCCTCGAAGCAGGCAAACTCTGCCAAAAAAAACAAAGCCGCATTAAGGTTGTCCAAGTTCGGTTCGATGCCCTCAACCGCATTAATGAAGTAACGATTACAGAAAAGGATTTTTGAAAATACAACAAAAAAGTTCCGCTTTACAAAAAAGCGGAACTTTTTTGGGTAAAATATAGTTGTACTAAAACTATTTTTGAAATGAAAAAAGTAATCATAGGATTTATGTTATGCCTTGGTTTTTTAGGGCAAGCATGGGCGCAAGATGACAAAGAGGCGATCCAAACCGTCTTGAACAATTATTTTGAGGGCTGGGTTAAGGCGATACCCTGAAATTGGGCAAAGTTATGCACAGTTCTTGCAAACTCAAGAACTATAGGGACAACACGCTGACCGTAACCGACCGCAATAAATATTTGAGTAATTTTAAACCCCGCCCCAAAGATGCGGAAACTCGGTTTGAGGTATTGAGTATTGATTTTGTGGAAAATATTGCCAATGCCAAACTCACCATTAGCACCGCAAAACATATTTTTACGGACTATATGAACTTGATCCGAACCAACGAAGGTTGGATTATTGTCGATAAAATTTCCTGTCGGAAGGAAAAGTAGAAAATCCGTAGTGTAAAAGCCACATTTATTGATCTATTTTGGTCAATAAATGTGGCTTTTATGTTATGGAAAAAGAAACTGAAAATCAAACAAATACATGATTTTTCAGGGCTTGAAGATAAGTTAAGAAGGCTGTTCATAAGGACATAGAGGCGTTCAATATTGATAGAAAATATTCCTTTCTCCTCTTAAAAGCCCCTAAGGGGCGAAATCTCGGATCATATTTCTCACCTAAGTTTTTCTACCAAGATATATACTAAAAACGCTTATAAATTACACATTTTTATTTTCGTAAAATATTGATTTTCAACCTTGTAAGGTTTTTAAGACCTAAGCCTGACTTTTAGAGTAAGTTTTAGCATATTTTTTTTTCTTACAACTTTTCTATCCTAGCAACGTATAAAAAACCAATTACTCATATTTTTACTCTCATTTTTATAAGATGTGGAAAAGAATTACAAGTTTTTTAAATGAAAATAATAGAAAAAACTCTAAAAAAGAGGCAAATCCGCAAGAAGTAATAAACTTTATGATCGCAGAGCTGGATATGGCTATTGCTAAAAACCAAGACTTATTGCGGGGAATCAGAAACAATTTTGAAGAAATTGCTCAAAAATTAAATTCCTACAAACGAGAATCGGAAATGCTGTATGCTCAAGCTATGATTTTTGTCAAAGAAGGAAATGACAAAGCGGCGAAAACTCACTTGGACAAAAAAAATAAGATCGATAAACAAGTAGCCCAATTCCAAAGTCTGTTCGATAGCAACAGGGCGGCGATTGAAAAATTGGAACATCAAATTTCGACTTTGAACTACCAAAAAGCCGAAATCAAATCGAAAGCCCTGATCCAAAATGCTCAAAATGAACAAGTTGGGACACAAAAATTGCTGTTGGATTTGGGCGGTCAGTCTTTTTTCCAAACCTTTGATGAGGAATTGGCAAACTTTGATCAAGAAATCCAAATGACCAGTGAGTTTTTGGAACTGAACCAAGAAGTGGCAGTTCTGCTCGGAAATGACGATTTATCAACTTTGAAAAATGAGGTCGAAAAGGCAAAAATTTTAGAAAAAGAACAAAAAGCGGAGCAACAATTAAAAAAAATAGCCTTGATGTTTGGTGAAAATTCAAAAAACACAAGTCCAGTTCCACAAACCCCAAACGTCCCAAAAGAAAAACGCTTAAACGATTTTTTTACAGAAGAAAACCCTAAAGAAAGTCCCAAAAAAGAAAACTTAATGGAATCTTTTTTTACGGCAGAAAAAAACACTGAAAAAACAGATTCAAATCAAATTATTTAGGATTTTTTTAAGAACAAAAATCCTAAAAAAGACGATTTGGACAAGCAAATTGAGGATTTTTTCAAATAATTTTCACTGAAAACTACGCAAAAGATGTCAATTTCACTCAAAAAAGGCAATTCCTTCAATCTTTCTAAAAAAGAGGTTTCCCTCAAAAAAATCATGGTCGGTTTAGGTTGGGAGGTCAAATCAAACAGCACTCTCGATTTAGATGTGTCTGTTTTTATGCTTGGCAAAAACGGAAAATTACCCGCAGACGAATTTTTTGTTTTCTATAACAACCTCAAATCGCCTGATGGGGCGGTGCAACACACAGGCGACAACAGAACGGGGGCAGGTGATGAAGATGACGAAATGGTTTTGGTCAATTTGCCCAATATTAGCGAGGCAATTACGGAAATTTTGTTTATTGTGTCGATTCACGAGGCGGCGGTTCGCCGTCAGAATTTTGGCAACCTGAAAGATGCCTACATTCACATTGTCGATGTCGAAACCAAAAGAGAAATTTTGCGCTACGATCTGGACAACGAATTTGGGGCGAATTATGACGTAGAATTTGGTAAGTTGAGCAGAATAGATGGCGATTGGGTTTTTGTGGCTTCGGGCATTGGTGATAACAAAGGTTTGCAGGGTTATATTGATAATTTCGCTTAAAACCAACACAAAATGGCAATCGACATCAATAAAAAAACAGGAATTAACCTTTCGAAGGGAAGTTCGATTTCTTTGGAAAAAAATGGAAAGATTTTGACCGAAGTTTGCATTGGCATGAACTGGGGCGGAATCATCAAAAAAGGCTTTTTGGGACTTAGTTCGTCTGTTGAGGCGGTCGATTTGGACGGAAGTGTAGCATTTTTCGATTCGCAAGGTATGTGCCTCGATACGGTCTATTATCGAAAACTTGTTTCGGACGATCAAGCCGTAAAACACAGCGGAGATGACCGTTCGGGCGATTCGAAAAAAGATGACGGTCTTGACAACGAGGTAATCCAAATTTTGCTCCCCAAAGTAAATCCTGATGTAAGCCAAATTGTTTTTTTTTCTTAATTCCTTTCTGGGACAAAGTTTTTCAAAAATTCCGTATGCCAAAATACGCGTTTTTGAGGGTAATAAAAAGGAAGTCAAAGATGTTTTGGCAACTTTTAATTTGGCTACGGAGGCACAATTTGAGGGACAAGTTGGCATGATTATGGGCAAACTCATTCGCACAAAATCGAATTGGGATTTCGTAGCCATTGGTGCGCCTGTTCCTACCAAAGAAATCAATGCCACGATTGATCTGATCCGAAAATCATTTTTGAGTTAAGAGCTAAACTTATTTCATTTTCAGGTTTTCGATTCTTTGAACTTTCCCAAAAATACGGTATTGGGGAACTTATTTTAGGAAATGGGATACTGAAACTAAATTGGTCGTTGATCGTAAAACGAAGTTCTTGTTCGTTTTTGTGGCGAACAAGAATGTTCGCCGTACAAAAGCAATTTTGATTGAGTCTAATATAAAACCTTGCGGATTTCGAAAACCCGCAAGGTTTTGAAATCTATTTTGCCTTTTTAGCCGTTTTTTTCTTTTCCGTTTTGCCTTCTTCTACACATCTCAAAACCATTGCCGAACGGTTGATGTTGTAGATTTGTAAATAATGAAAATCGTGTTCCTCGTTGTAAAGGCTAAAAAATTCCATACTTTCATCTACTCTATCGAAACCTCCAAACTTAGCATTGTCCGTATTGAGGATAATTTGGTATTTTCCTGCTTTTGGAACGTAAAATTTGTAATCACTGACGGATTTGGTAGGACTGAAATTGAATAAAAAAATCAAATCATTCCTTTCAAAAACAATCGTTTGATTAGCCAAATCTGAATGAAGTTTTTGCCCAAAACTCGATGAAAGAATTTTGTAATTTCTGATCAAATTAATCATTTCTTCATCAAAATCCGCCAAACAATGATAGAGTAAAAGTCCATTGTCCCGCAAAGACCATTGCCTACGGGCGTGTTTATGACTCCAGCCATTGCCTTCACGCGGAAAATCAATCCATTCGGGGTGTCCAAATTCGTTGCCCATGAAATTCAAATAGGCATTTCCACCAAGCGAAATGGTAAAAAGGCGAATCATTTTGTGCAAAGCAATGCCCCTATCGACTGCCAAACTTTCGATATGTTTGCTCATCGAAAAATACATTTCTTTGTCCATGAGCCAGAAAGCCAATGTTTTGTCCCCAACCATTGCTTGATCGTGCGATTCGGCGTAGGCAATCGTACCCACATTGGGCAGACGGTCGTTCATGACGTGCCAGAGTTCATCTACATTCCAAAATTCGTCCGAACGTTCTTTCATGAGTTTGATCCAATAATCGGGGATTCCCATACCCAAACGGTAGTCAAAACCGATTCCGCCATCTTCGGCAGGTCGGCAGAGTCCGGGCATTCCGCTTACATCTTCGGCTATCGAAATTGCCTTCGGTTTGATGTCATGAATGAGTTTATTGGCAAGTTGCAAATACGTAATAGCATCATGGTCAATACTATCCGTAAAATATTTGTCCCGACTATCGAATGCCACACGCCCATGATGCACATACAGCATAGAAGTTACGCCATCAAAGCGGAAACCGTCAAAATGAAATTCCTCTAACCAGTACCGCACATTGGAAAGTAAAAAACGAATCACTTCCCAGTTTCCGTAATTAAAAACTTTCGAGTCCCAATCGGGGTGTTCGCCGCGCCAACCTGCATGGAAATATTGGCTTTCCGAACCATCAAACATATTTAAGCCTTCCAAAATATTTTTTACGGCATGAGAATGGACAATATCCATAATGACCGCAATTTCCATTTGGTGGGCTTTTTTGACCAAATATTTCAAATCTTCGGGCGTACCGAAGCGTGAAGACGGGGCAAAAAAATTAGAAACGTGATAACCAAACGAACCGTAATAAGGGTGTTCCTGAACCGCCATGAGCTGAACGGCATTGTAACCGCCTTGTTTGATGCGAGGTAAAACCAAATCGGCAAATTCCCTGTAAGTCCCAACGCCCTCTTTTTCCTGTGCCATACCTGTATGTGCCTCATAAATAAGCAGTTCGCTGATCGAACCTGTGTCATAGCTATCATTTTCCCAATCAAAAACTTCTTCAGGTTGCCAATGCTGTGCCGTAAAACCTTTTGTTTTTTCGTCCTGAACGGCTCTGCGAATATAAGCAGGAATCCGCAACAGCGAACCATTGGCGGCATGAACCAAAACCATCAACTTTGATTCGTGTGGGATTTTTTCTTTAGTTTCGTCTATAAAAATTTCCCAAGAACCGAGTCCCGTAGGTTTCAAGGGGTGCGAGGTCTGATTCCATTGGTTAAAATCACCTACCAAAAACAAGGCTTTGGCGGCAGGCGCCCACTCCCGATATTGCCAACCTTTCAGGGAAGAATCATAGTTGATCCCAAAAAAATGATGTCCGTTGGCAAAATCATACAAACTTCCCCAATATTGTTCAATCGTATCCAAGAAAAATTGGTAACGATTATGTCGCAAAATAATGTCGAGTTCGGCGGGTTCGAGCCAAGGATCGTCTTTTATAATTTGGTATTGATGACGGCGATTGTAATGTTTCATTTTGGTATATATGGTTTTTAAGCCTTTGAATTGGATTTGTAAGGTATTGATTTTTTGGAGAAAACAAGGTTTATTTGGAAATTCTTTTTGGCTGTTTTCACTAAAAACCTTATTTTTGTTCTTCAAACCTATAAAAAGAGTTTCTCCTAATCATGCTCATCAAAGAAAAATCATCTATAAATTCAAAGCCTTTTTCAAAAGCAGACAAGCGAAAAAATCGTTTTATCCTTCCAAAAATTAGATTTTTGATTGTTTTTTTGTAATTTTGGCAATAGGATTAGGAATTTATGCCCTTTTTCCAAAACCCAAAAATGACGAAAATTATTTATTGGAATTGATCAATCGGGTTGAAGATGGCGAGGAGTTGCCAAGCGGCGAGATGAAAGATTATTGCCATTTAATGGCAATTTTGCGGGATTCGATTTCGCCACAATGCGTTTGCGTTTTGGACGGTATCAACTGGGACAATCCTCCACGAAACCCTCGCAAATTGCCTGACGTGTGGGAGGAATATAAAAACTCGAAAGATGATAGCAAT
Organism: Cytophagales bacterium; assembly: GCA_013297565.1. GTDB lineage: Bacteria > Bacteroidota > Bacteroidia > Cytophagales > Thermoflexibacteraceae > JAAFHK01. Next base: position 3,387 of record JAAFHK010000131.1, on the reverse strand, counting down.
AGGCGTTTTTTCAAGCACAAGTTGTACCCCAAAATAAAGATTGATTTTGATGCAGAAGATTCGCAAGGGCGTGAAAAACCGCATTGGGACAGGCAAAACCCAAACATACGAAGCAAACTCGACCTTTACATTGACAATGATTGTCAAGTAGTGACAAAAAGTTCCAAATCTTCACATATTTACGTAAGAATAAAGAAATGAACAATTCAATTACTGAGTTTTTTGAGTGGTATGTGTTACAAGATAATCCAATTCAGGGCTTACATTTTGATTTTCAAGGGCGGACAATTAGGCTTTTATTGGAAAATTATGATGATATAAGCCATTGTTTTGTAGAACAAACTTTCATTTTTAAGGAAGTAAGTTTATTTACTTTTAGTTATCCTTCAGACGAATTTTTTTTGAGATGCGATCCGTTTATCGAGCCAAATTGGAAAAAAAGGCTGAAAATGAGTACGAATTGACCCTAAAAATAGATATGCCAGAAATCAGTTTGCGCGAGGGTAAGCACCACGAATTTACGGTAGGCAAAATGCTGATCAGATTTGCAGATATGGACGTGATTGGGGGCTTGAGCCGAGAAACTATGGAGTACAAATGGAAAGAAGCGTAAGCAACAAAGAAATACTTGGTGGTTCAAAATGTATTGATTTTCAATAAATTAGCTCTACATACAATTCGAACCACTCTATCATTTCTATTTTCGTAAACTTATTTCCCAAAAACCTGATCAAAACTGACAATCCAATAACGCAAAGCCGAACGAATCGCATTTTTTTCTGTAAAAAAATCGGCATTTTCTTTCGCTTTTAGCACATTTTCCGCCCAATTATTTGGATTTTGGAGTTTCGCTTTCAAAGCATTGCCCACTATTTCCGTTCTTATCAAACTTTCTGCTTCAGCATAACCAATATTTAAAAATTCCTGTTCCAAAGGATTCCATTTATAATCTTTCAAATAGGAGTTCAAAATTTTGACTGTAAATGCTTGATTTTCAGGCGAAAAAGAAGTTTGAATTTTGGAATAAAAAACCAAATCCGAAGCCTCACTTTTTACCTGCTTGATCTGTAGTTCGTATTCTTGGGCGTATTTTTTTCGACTAACTTGGTAAAAATAAGGCGTTTCGCCAACTTTCACATAGCCCGAAAAAGCATTTGGCGAATCAGAAGTGTAAGCAAAATACATTTCTTTGCCTTCTGGCTGTAGCCACGCCGTCTGTAAAAGCGTAAGTTCCTGTTTTTCAAGGTCTTCGATGTACGGATTTTCACCCAAAAGGTCTGCGATTGCCTTGCGTTTGATCACGCCCGCCGTTTTTTCTTGTCCCAAAAAGGCTTTTACTTTCAAACTCTCAAGCGCTTGTTTTGCCTGTTCCAAAGAATAATTTTTTTCGCTGTGCGGAATCAAACTTTCGTAAAAAGGCAAATTTTGGGCAATTCCCAAGCCGTTGATGAACTCACTTAATTCGCTTGCATAGTTTTTCGAGAAACTTTTCAGCCAATCATTATTTTGTGAAGCTACTCGAAACTTGACCACTTTCAAAGTATCATTTTTAGCCAAAAACAACATTTTATTGACTTTGCTTTTCAATTCGTTTTGATATTTGCTTGCCAAATCTACTCCCACAAAAGCCTGAATATCAGTCTTTTGCAAAGTTTGATTAAAGGCAATCAAGTTTCGAACATTGCCCCCAAAAAACTGCCTGTAGCCTTCCAAATCCAAACCGAAATTGTCAAAACTTGGATTTTTTCGCAAAAAAGAACAGAAACCCTCAAGGCTTTGAATCTGCTTATCGAAATCCTCCAAATTTGTCAAAGCCATTTTTGCAAAATCAGTTTGATCAGCGCTTAGCGTTTTTTTGCGTTCTGCCATGAGCCGCAAAGTCCGTATTTTGGCAGTTCCGTTTTGGTATTTTTGTAAATAAAAAGCCCTTTTAAAGTCCAATTCGGCATTTTTTTCCTCAAAACCCAAGATTTTTTCGATCTGTTCAGGCTTAAGCTGGTAGGCAGGTACTTTTACTTTTTCGGCTTCTCTTACCCATTCGATTCGGGCAATCGTGCTTCCCGCTTCGGCATATTTTTGCATCATAGGGAAAAGCGAAACTTCTTGTACTTTCAGATCGCCGTAGGAACGGTAACGCTTGCGGTACAATTCCCATTTATCCCGCAAATAAGCGGCATCGGGTGAATTTTTAGCAAGATTTTCCCCTATTTTGATGGCTTCATTGGCATCGATTTCATGCTCGAAAAGCATTCGAGCGTAGAGCAGTTTTTGGTTTGGATCGGTTGAGGAAGCATATTCGTAGAACTTCGAAAAATCCAAATCTTGTTTGTCAGGGTATCGAAGGGTTTGGTTCTTTATTTTTTCAAAAATTTCCTTTGCTTTTTCCGCATTTTTTTCCAGACCATAACCGCCTCTATAATACATGACAAATTGGTTTTTCGAAATTCTGTTTTGCAATTTCGAATCTGTAGTTTGTACCTTTTCGTACCAAATTTGGGCTTTTTTGAAACTTCGAAACTCGTCTTTTTCCAAAAAACCTTGACAAATTTCGCCCATTTTTATCTGGGCTTCGGCATCACCCTTATTGGCTTTTTTTTCGGTTTCTTTCCAATCTCCCAATTCTGGTTTGCCTTCAGATTGAGCAAAAAGATATTGACATGAAAAAACAAGCACCGTAAAAAATACAATTTTTGAATACATACGGAAAATAAGTTTAAAATTATCCTACCATTTGAAACCCACAACTAAAATATCGTCTATTTGGCGACTTCCTGCTCTCCAATCCTCGAAAACTTGCCCAATAATTTCATATTGGCTTTGAACAGGCTGATCATGAATCGAAACTAACAATTCCTCCAAGCGTTTGACGCTAAATTTTCGCCCTGTTTTGCCTCCAAACTGATCTTGGAAACCGTCTGTAAAAATATAACAGGTCGTATCCGCACCCAGCAGAATGGTGTGTAGCGTAAAATGGTAATCGTTTTCGGTGTAAAGTCCGCCAATGGTGCTTTTGTCGCCTTTGATCAGCGTAGATTTGCCATTTTGGATATAAATAAGGGGATTTTTTGCCCCAGCATATTCCAAAATGTGTTTTTCGGTGTCGATACAGCACAGTGCAATGTCCATACCATCTCTTGCTGTTTTGTCATCTACGCTGCTAATCTCTATGTCCTGTTTCAAGGATTTTTTCGTAATTCGGTGCAACTCATTGAGAATCAGGTCGGGGCGAACAATGTCGCGCCCATTCACAATCTGATCCAGCCAAGCATCACCTGCCATGCTCATAAACGCCCCTGGCACACCATGACCTGTGCAGTCCGCGGCGGCAATGATCAGTTTTTCCTCTTTGCGAGCAAACCAATAAAAATCCCCCGAAACAATATCTCT
>JAAFHK010000130.1:3380-10121 GCA_013297565.1 Cytophagales bacterium | reverse complement strand
AAGGTTTAACAAAAAAGAGCAAAGTGCGTATCAGGAAAGTTTGAAAGATTATTGGGATTTGAAAAGTGCTATCGATACGGCTTTTGCCGAAGGAAAAGAGGAAGGAATTTTGGAAGGGGAGCAGATTGGTTTGGAAAAGGGAGAGCAAATTGGTTTGGAAAAAGCCAAAATAGAAATGGTTATCAATGGTTTAAAACAAGGTATTCCTGTAGAATTGATTAGTAAAATGACAACTCTGAGCTTGGAAGAAATTGAATTATTGAAAAAAACGTCTTTATGAGCATTTTACCATGCGCTTTTCGAAAACAGCACTATCCAAATCCCAAAAACGGAAATTTGGTAAGTTTTCACGCTTTTGTGCCTGTATTTCTCGTTCGGCTTTCTGCCGATTGCCAAGCCAAACGGTAAGAATCAAAAGCAAGGTTACGAAGCCTAATACGCTGATAATAAGTATTTTAGTTTTCATTTGGAAAGCATAACAAAAAGAAACATATTGGTAACTACCCAAAGCAAAAGCCCAAGCAAGTAGGTGCTTAAAACCATACCCAAACTATCGTTATAGGATTTTTGACTGATAAACGAAAGTCCGTATGCCAAAAGAAACCAATACAGCACCTCGAAAAGGTTAAAAACCTGCAAAGGATAGGCAAGCCACATTTCCAAAGAATCAGGCTCGAAAAGGGTTTTTAAGGAAAAAAAATCTAATTGGTTAATGATTTTGAGGGTAATGTCGGACTCGAAACTGAGAAGCCAAAACCAATTAAAGAAAGAAGGAACAAAAAACACAAGATCGGCAAGAAGCACTATCTTAAAAACTTGCCCAAAAGAGATTTCCCAACGCTGTAGGGTAATGCCAATCATCATAATGAGGCTTATCAAGCCTAATTTTAGCCCCAAACCTACAGGCGAAAGAGCATATTTGAGCCAAAACCACTGTTCTCGAACCGTCAAAATCTTTTCAATTCTCTCAACTGTAAGTCGTTCCTCGTAAGAACGATAATACACCTCATCAGTCAAGACGAAGGAGTCGAAAAGGAAGATGAGGAGAAAATCAAAAAGGCAAAGGAATAAAAATAGGTAGCGTTTTTTGATTGAAAAAACAGGATTGAGCATAATAAATTAGTTTTTTTTCTTTTTCTTGATGTATTTTTGTTCAAACTCTTGAGTAGAAGCAGGTACTTTCATGCGTTTGATAGGATAATCAGGCAATTTGAAAATGTCCGAAGAAAGTTTTTGAGGGATAATCTCTTTGATTGTAATAGTCAATTTCCCATTTTTCTTTCCTGTGGAATAAATCTCTTGTTTAATGACTAATCCAATATTGCGAAAAGAAAGCATTTTAAAACTATTTACATTAATTTTATAGGATTCATCCACCCAAAAAAATTCATGTGGAAGTTCATTAAATTGGTATAAAACACAATCATGCCCTTTAATGATGTCTTTTTGGCGTTTTTTTATATATGGAGGTGTGGAAGCCTCATAAGAATCAGGTATTAACTGCCTAATAATCTTTGCGGAATCAGCTATAGTATAGTGTAAACTATCTGCCCAACCTATAGTCTTAGTGTAATTTTCGCCCAACAATAGAGCTATTCGACCTTTAAGGCATTGATCAAGACGTACAGAATCGTTCTTTATATAAAGAATGATCGAATCACATTCGTGAATAAACTCGTATTCACCCTCTTTTTGAACAGAATATTTAATGATCCCTTCAAAATAGGACTGTGAAAAGATATTTTGCGAAAAAATAATTAGAATACAGACAAAGAAGTAACGCATGGAAAATTAAGTATTTAGGGCAAACGTATTAGTTTGCCCTGTGTTTAGTTTTTAGTTAAGAGGATCACAATACAGATCACCAGGTCCCTCAATGTAGTAATCCCACATTGCCCTACCCTGTGCAGCATATCTAGGATTATCACTATGCATCATCGTATAAAGCAACCAAACAGCTTCCATACACCCGATGCCCCCCGTTGTCATTTCCATTTCCTCAAGCGTAAGCGAGGTTTCGTTTTCTAATTTTTGTACGAACATAAGAATATTTTTTTAAAGTAAGAAAAAGATTTTATTGCGTGTATTTACGTTAAATACGGTGCAAATATACCCCCCCCCCCCACGACATTTCCAAACTTTCCTGTGTTAATTTAATATTAATTTTTTTTAATAGCTGTTTCGTAGGGTGAAAAGGGTGGTTTTTTATTTAAAAATTTTGCAGTATTACTTTAATTAAGAATTAAGTTACTATTAGGAGTAAGGTGTAATGAATGGGTTACTTTAGGCTTTAAAGATATGAAAAATAAATATTTTTTTAAACCCCAAAAAATTCTTATTTTTGTTTCCAAAACCGATTCCTGATAAACCATGATTACCACTACTGACAAATATGTCAATCTTTTTACAGATTTTGGCTTCAAAAAAATCTTTGGAGAAGAACCCAATAAAGATTTGCTGATCGCTTTTTTGAACGAATTACTGGTTGGAAAAGAAAAAATAAAGGACTTGACTTATTTGAAAAACGAACGCTTGCCTCGAAATCAGGCGGATCGGAAGGCGGTCTTTGATCTTTTTTGTGAGAATGCAGAAGGGGAAAAATTTATTGTCGAAGTTCAAAGGGTGAAACAGGAATTTTTTAAAGACCGAAGTTTATATTATTCGAGTTTTGCGATCCAAGAGCAAGCCCGAAAAGGTAAGGAGTGGAAATATGAACTGAAAAGTGTTTATACGATTGGAATTTTGGATTTTATTTTCGAAGAAGGAAACACAGAAAAGTTATTGCATCGGGTCAAACTGGTCGATATAGAAACTCAAGCCGTTTTTTACCACAAACTGAGCTATATTTATTTGGAAATTCCCAAATTCGATAAAAGTTTAGAAGAATTGGAAAATGATTATGAAAGGTGGTTGTTTGCTTTCAAGAGTTTGCACCAGTTGCGGGATAAGCCCGAAGTCTTGCAGGTTGGAATTTTCAAACGCTTGATGGAATTGGCGGAAATAGCAAGGTTTAACAAAAAAGAGCAAAGTGCGTATCAGGAAAGTTTGAAAGATTATTGGGATTTGAAAAGTGCTATCGATACGGCTTTTGCCGAAGGAAAAGAGGAAGGAATTTTGGAAGGGGAGCAAATTGGTTTGGAAAAAGCCAAAATTGAAATGGTGATCAATGGTTTAAAACAAGGTATTCCTGTAGAATTGATTAGTAAAATGACAACTCTGAGCTTGGAAGAAATTGAGTTATTGAAAAAAACGTCTTTATGAGCATTTTACCATGCGCTTTTCGAAAACCGCACTATCCAAATCCCAAAAACGGAAATTTGGCAAATTTTCACGCTTTTGTGCCTGTATTTCTCGTTCGGTTTTCTGCCTGTTGCCAAGCCAAACGGTAAGAATCGAAAGCAAGGCTACGATGCCTAATACGCTGATAATGAGTATTTTAATTATAAACATAAAAAGCAATTTTCTCAAAAATATAAAAAAAATGCCCATTCTACTCAACATTTTGTAAGTTGATTTAAGATAAAAATAAAAGATGGTAAAATTATTAAATTTTGCCATCTTTTACGAACAATAGTTAGTAAGGGAGATGCCTCTTATTTATAGGTAATATCCACACAACCATCGCTGGTTCTTTTAACATGAACATCTATTTCATCAAGGCTCTTTTTATTCATATATTCCTCAACTTCTTTGATACAAGACCAAGCACTTGTCATTCCACAAACATGGCACTTGCCGTCTGCTTCAGAAACTCTCGCACTTTTTGTATTTGTTGTCTCATGCGAACTTTCTATGGGAGCAATTAGCAAGGAATTGGAAAACTTTTCATTTACATTTTTGCTAACACTAACCATTGCTTCATATTGAATATGCGTGTCTTGGGACAGTATATCCAAAGCATTTACCGCCGCATCAATTTGATTGATCAGGCGTTTTTGAAAATAAGAGGCTTTTTTATATTCCTCTGGTTTCACACTCTTAAAAAGAGTGCTTATTTTAGATAAATTCTCTTTTTCTGTGTGTGGTTCGATCTCTTTATCAGTATTACAGGCAGGGATAACCAAAATTAAAAGAACAAACAAAACAATTAATTTTTTCATGATAATATTAAAATTTAAAGAGTAAGAAAAAAGATTTTATTGTGTGTATTTACGTTAAATACGGTGCAAATATAGCCCCCCCCGACATTTCCAAATTTTCGTGTGTTAATTTAATGTTAAATTTTTGTAATTGCTGTTTTGTAGGGTGAAAAGGGTGGTTTTTTATTTGAAAATTTTGCAGTATTATTTTGAATAATGGTTTATTTACTAAAAAAATAAGATGTAATGAATTTTGCAAAAAATCAATTTTAAATTCAGGCTAAAAGTATTAAATTTGTGTTCTCCATTTACTTTTTGTAAAACATTATGACAAATTTGGTTTTCACAACACACGCTTTGGCTCGCATGGCTTTATACCAAATCAGCAAGGAAACTGTGAGCAACATTGTGAATTTCCCTGACGAAATTATTGATAATGAAGACGGCACTTCTATATACCAATCTCTATTTGAGAAAGAAAAATCAAAAAAATATTTGATCAGAGTTGTCGTAGCCCAACAAGAAGTATTAAAAATAGTTATTACCGTTTATCCGACTTCAAGAACCTCAAAATATACAAAAAAATGAAAATTACTTACGATCAAGAGGCAGATGTATTGTTGATAGTCTTACAAGATACGGTAGCAGTAGATGCCGATACCCTCGACAAGGAACATTACATCATGCACTATGACGAACAAAATCAATTAGTTGCCATCGAGATTTTGCAAGCCTCTACAAACGTGCAAAATGTAGGACAAATCTTGTTTGAGTTTCTGCCAATCACCCAAAAACTAAAAGACTGATCAAGCCCAATTTACCAAAATTTTTTCAATTCGTTCCACAGTCAAACGTTCCTCCAAAGAACGCTAATAGACCTCATCAGTCAAGACGAAAGAAGCGAGGTTTCGTTTTCTAATTTTTGTACGAACATTTTTTAAAGTAAGAAAAAAAAATTTATTGCGTGTATTTAACTTAAATACAGGGCAAATACACTCCGATATTTCCAAATTTTTTTTGTTAAATTTTTGTAATAGCTATTTTTGGGGTGAAAAAGTGGTTAGTTGGTTGAAAGTTTTGTAGTATTATTTTAATTAGGTGTTAAGTTACTATAGGAATAAGGTGTAATGAATTTATTGAATAGCGTTCAGAATTGCCTCGATTTTGATTTCGCCCTTGAAGTGCTTAAGCAAACGGCGTTCGGTATCATAAATAAAAATTTGGGGAACTCCTGAAATTCCAAAAGTATCCTTAAAATCCGATCCGTTCGATTTGAGCATTTGGCAATGCGGCATACTTGCCAATTCATATTTTTGAGCAAAAAGGCGAATATTGGCTATTTTTCGTCCGAAATCCATAGAATTTGGGTCTTGCTAAACTTTTCTTTGTTTCGTACAAAAAATTGGGCTTCGTTTTGGCACAAATCACACTGCGAATTAAATTGTACGATTACTATATTTTTTCCTGCCTATATATTTCGCTTTTCGAAAACCGCACTATCCAAATCCCAACAAACCGAGATCGAAAACCTACGAGCAAATCTATCGTTATTAAAGGGAAAAAACGCATGAAATCGTTTTGGAACAAAAAATGGGCGTGTGCCTGATCTCAAAGAACAGGCTTTAGAAATAAAAACAGAACTGAACGAAGGGCTTAATTCGGTGAGTGTTCAATTAGAAAATGTCCTAATTCGTTATGATTTGGACGGAAAAGCCCATGCCGAAATCGATACGCCCCACAAACACACCTATCAGAAAAATAAAGTAAATGGTGTGGTCAAAAATTTGAGTAAAACCCACAAAATGCCCGATCCAATGGATCAACCCGATTTGCGAACCGTTCGAAAATTTAAAGAAAATGAAAAAAAATAACCTCATCGACTCACCTATTTTGGCAGATTTACTAATCCTAAAAACCGAAAATGCTTATTACGATTTGCATAATGATTTTGAATGTGCTGAAATCTCGATCACTCAATCCTTGATTTTTAAGTTTTTAAATAAAACCCACACCCTTTCCCTTGTTTTTGAGGATTATCAAATTATCGAGCAATCCTTGCCTTTTCATTTTTCTGTTCCGCAAACCTTGGATAGTTTTTATCGAGGACGTTACCAAAATGTAAGCCCTGAATTATGGGACAAATATGAACAAAAACAATGTTTTTATTTGGATTTTTTAGATCAACATTGGGCAATTTTGGCAAAAAAAGTGTATTTTTTTACAAAAAAACGACATTTTTCCAAAAAACGCCTTTCAAGTTTTCGTTATCCACATTTTGTGAAAATACGAAATAATACATAAAAAAACTACTTCATAACAAGTTTTGCTTTTGGGCTACACCTATTTTATGAAGTAGTTTTCTTTAAAAACAATTCCCTAAAAAATCTACCTCTCCATTAACGCCTTTTCCGAAGGCTTTGATTTTGGAATCGGCATCGGCTTGTTTTCGTGCGTTCCGCCTCGAAACTTCGGCTTTGGCGTTTTGCACAAATTTCTCGTTTTGCAATTTTTTCAAGACCTAAAAGAAAGCGTAGCGTTATTAAAGGGAAATAAAGGATAAGAAAAATCTTTTTGTAAAAAAAAATCGTATATTTGCCTAAAGATATGACCAAATCGTTGCGGACGTTTGACTGAAGGACTCAAAAGAGGTGCATCTCAGGTC
>JAAFHK010000130.1:0-3370 GCA_013297565.1 Cytophagales bacterium | reverse complement strand
TCGGTTAATTTTTGAAAAGCCTCTTTGTGCAAAGAGGCTTTTTTTATTTTTGGGAGCATACATCGTGATAAAAAATAGACGATTTATTTTTCGTTTTTTCTTGACGGTTCGAATTTCCCATACCGAAAAATAACGTTTATCTAACACTTTTTCAAATACCAAAGCGGGATTTCCTACACCACTTGTCCCATCTTCGCTAATCGCATCGACCTCACTGATTAGCCTGTCTAATTGCAAAAAATCGTCTTTTCCGATGCCTATTTGCCCACGTAATGCCTCTAATTGGGTAATGCCATGCTTGCTTAGTGTATGCAAAATACCATAATTATCAAGCGTAAAAACATAGCTTTGTAGGTTTCTTTGTGTGTAATGGGCTATTTTTTCTGCTATTTCAGGGCTTACAATCCCTAAATCCACTCTTTTGAGTTGATTGTTTAGGTTGTTAAGGGCAAAATCAAATAACTCCTCGACTAACTCACTTACAGAAGGGTTCATTTTATTAACAAATAATTTCCACAAAGCTATGTAATTTTTCTTTTACACCTCCATTAACGCCTTTTCCAACGCTTTGATTTTGGCTTCGGCATCGGCTTGTTTTCGTGCGCTCCGCCTCGAAACTTCGGCTTTAGCATTTTGCACAAATTTATCGTTTTGCCATTTTTTCAAGACCGAAAACCTACGAGCAAATCTATCGTTATTAAAGGGAAATAAAGGATAGAAAAATATGGTACAAACTATCGATTATACAGATTTTGTTTTGCAGATTTCAGGACAACAAGAGATTGATGCGGCTTGGGCATGGCTGATCGATGAATTTTTGTGCCTTAAAATCGAGGTTTTAACTAAGAAAAAGCAAGATTTTGAAATTCAGTACGGTATGGATTTCGAAACTTTTGAAAAACAGGTTTTGGAACAGCCTGAACACGATTGGGAAATGGAAAAAATCATTATCGAATGGGACAAAACCTTAACTTTATTAACTGATTATCAACAACTTTACGAACAATGGACGCAGCGCAACTCAAAACTCGATTAGAAAATGCTTTACAAAGTTTGAGTTTCGTAACAGCTGTAGATTTGAAAGTCGAACAAAGTATTTTGGAAGGACAAATATTTTTGGAATACGACTGCTTCGTGCAAGTGTATTACAAGAGCCAATGGTTAAAATTTAGTTTCAGCCTCATTGTCCAAAATCAACGAATATGGGCAATCGATAAGGATAATCGGAACGGTTGGCATAGACACCCACTACACGAAGTTAAAATCCACGAAAAAATTGCTGAAAAAAGCATTGAGGAAGTAGTAGAGGAACTGAAAACCGTTTGGGAAGAATTTAAAACAAAAAAATAAGCCTGCAAAATTTTTAGAATTTTGCAGGCTTATTTATTCCCTACACCTCCATTAACGCCTTTTCCAACGCCTTGATTTTGGCTTCGGCATCGGCTTGTTTTTTGCGCTCCGCCTCGACTACTTCGGCTTTGGCGTTTTGGACAAATTTTTCGTTTTGCAAATTTTCAAGATCGAAAACCTACGAGGAAATCGTAGCGTTATTGAAGGGAAAAAACTAATGTATGAAAAAGAAAGTCGGGGAAATTGATGCAAAAACCGCTACAGAACTCAAACGCCAAGCGGGGGATATTGTATTGGAACAGGGCGATCAAAATTTTGGGCAAACCCATATCGAATTGCGTCATGGGGATCAAATTCGCCAAGCAGGGTACGAAAATGTAGAAACTTTTGTAGAAAAGGTAGCCCAAGACAAAATAAATTGCTGTGTGAAAGATCGAACCCTTCCGACAAGCCCTGAACCTTGTTAGCTTTTGATGCGTGGTTTGCGTTTTAGATCAGGACAAACCTCAGAACGATAGCTAACAGCAATTTTCTACTACAAATATACGATTTTTTTACAAAAAAAGATACTTTTTCCTTAAAAATCTTCCCTAAACTTCCATTAACGCCTTTTCTAAGGCTTTGATTTTGGCTTCGGCATCGGCTTGTTTTCGTGCGTTCCGCCTCGAAACTTCGGCTTTGGCGTTTTGCACAAATTCGTTCGTTTTGCCATTTTTTCAGAATCGAAAACCTACGAGCAAATCTCTCGTTATTAAAGAGAAATAAAGGATAAAAATATGGAACTTAACATTAATTATATTTACGATTCGGGTGGGCAACGGGAATACGCCGTAGTGCCTATTCGAGTGTGGGAAACTTTGCAAACTCATTTACAAACTATTGAAAATGAATTAGTTAAACCTTTTTTTGATCCACTTAACTTTTGGGCTTGCCTTTCTTTGGGCAACATAGACCTCGAACATGAATTTTTACAACTCCGCCAAGAATGGAACAGAGATTTTTGATCGATACCAATATCGTGATTTATTATGCCAATGGCATGATTCCGCCTACGCATTTTGCTCAAGTTTCCGATATTTTTCGCCAATCGTTTTTGATTTCTACGGTTACAAAAGTGGAAGTTTTAGGGTGGCACAAAATTAGCCCTGAAAATCAGGCACATCTAAAACAGTTTATTAGCCATGCCAAAGTTATTTATATCAACGAAGATATAGAGGCTAAAGCCATCGAAATCAGGCAATTACAAAAAATGGGCATTGCCGATGCCCTCATTGCGGCTACAGCGGTTTGTTATTCACTTACTTTGGTTACTCGGAATGTGAAAGATTTTGAACACATACAGGGACTTGTTTTGTATAATCCTTTTGCAGAAAATTAAATAAAAACCGCAAATTTCCACAAAGCTATGTAATTTTTCTTTTACACCGCCATTAACGCCTTTTCCGAAGGCTTTGATTTTGGCTTCGGCATCGGCTTGTTTTCGTGCGTTCCGCCTCGAAACTTCGGCTTTGGCGTTTTGCACAAATTCGTTTAAACCTAATTTTTGAGGTTATAAACTTTACTTTTTTCGACCGTAGGTAAGGTCTCGATAATTTTTGGGATAAGCGGTTCGATCATTGCCCATTTGAGCAGGGCTACATCAAGTACAATCACCGCAATATCCATTTTTTTATATTTTGTTGATATTGCAAATTCTTATCTGTGGTGATAAAAACTTCAAAACCATTTTCGAGAGCAAGTTTTAATAATTGTCCATTTTCGTACACTGTTCCATTGTTTATCCCGAACCGTAAAAACCTCATAATCAGGCAATTTTTCTTTCATTTTGATCAGGATATTCTCGTCTATTAAAATTTTCATAAAACAAGGTTTGGGTAGTTTGCTCAAATAAACTAATAGGTATTACCGTTTAACTAACAAAAATAAGTAAAAAATCGTATCTTTGCAAAAAAGGAGGTATCTATGCTCTTATTTTCAGGAATGGCTGTGCATGAATTTATGGAGAAATTTAGCACCAATG
>JAAFHK010000013.1 GCA_013297565.1 Cytophagales bacterium | reverse complement strand
GCGGTTATGCCCTGTATGCACCGCAAAAGAGGGCGTTTTTTCTGTTCTAAAGGGGTTTTCTACAAAAGTATAAGCGCCTGTATGGTGCAATTCTTTGTACCCTAAATTGCCCAAAACCTCAAGCATATTGCGGGTTTTGGCTGATTCTATCATATTTTGAGGTATCATGATCTTTTTCTTTTAAAGGCTAAAAAAAGGTAAATAACTGAAAATCAAAGACTTACAAAACCTAAAAATGACTAAAAAAGCACCTAAATTATTGGTTATCAATAAGTTAGGCTAAAATGTTATTTTTTTTTATTGCTAAAAGATCGGAATTTTACTTACAACCTTACAACCTTTTATTATTACTATTTTTTATTAATATAATAATACAAAGTTGTAAGTAGGTTGTAAGTAGGTTGTAAGTAAAATTTTGACTATCTTACAACCTTATAACTTATTGATTTTGAGTTATTTATACTCTATTTTTTTATAAAGTTGTAAGGTTGTAAGTAAAAAGTAAATAAACTACCTTAAAAAAATGCGAAAAGCATTTAAAAAATTGATTATCAATAAGTTAATCAATCTTTTTAGAAATTTTATCAAAAAGGTTGTAAGGTTGTAAGGAGATTTTTGATTTTACTTACAACCTTTTTAGATTCTCCTTACAACCTGCCCTAAAACGGATCGGGTTCAGGGGCTTTAAATTGGTTTTCGAGTTCCGTTCCCTCTTTAGTTTCTACCAAATAACCATATATAGTTTTGTTATTTACTTTGCGCCCTTCACGATAAAAATTAAGTTCCCTTAATGCCTGCCCTACCCTTTTATCGTGTAATTTTTGTCGACTGTGTTGTTCTAAATAGTCTTTTATTTTGGTAGCGGTCATGAATTTGTGTAAGGCGTAATAAGACTTAAAATCATCTTTTGCTACAGGGCTAAAAAACTCACTTATTAACTCGTATTCGGCGCTATAGACTTTAAAAGCCTCGTTATTTTCGTTAATTAGGGCTATTTCGGATTGATCAAACCAATACCTAAAGCCTGTTTCGAATAAATGATAGGCTTGGGCATAGACTTTGTCGAGGTTAAAGGCTTGGGCGCGGTTAATATCAATTTCGACTACCTCAAAAGGCAAAAAACGCCTCGATCCTGACGGATCGGTTAAAAAATCTTTGCCGTTCATAGTAGCGCAAAAAGAGGCAAAATGAGGCTTTATGATAGGATAGGTAGCATACGGTCGGCGATACTCTGCCCTATTAACCGTAATGTAACTTTTTAGGATATTTTCATTTTTACGGTTCAGTTCTTTGAGCTGATCGTCTATATGAATTAGTAATTTCGTACTAATTAACATATTCATTTCTTTAGAATCTTCAGGATCGATTTTACCTGTGATTAGGTATTCTTTGAGGCTTGGCGGGCAAAGATTGTCGAGCCATGTGGTTTTGAACTGCCCTTGTTTGTCCCCTGTCAAGACTAAACAAACGTGATTGGCACAGCGATCCTCGATCATGGCGTTGGCTACCATACCTACAAACCATTTGCGAAAATACTCAATCCAATATTCGCTGTTTTCCACACAAACGGTCGAGGCTAATTCCTCAATATAATCTTTTGAGGGATCGTAGTCAAGTCCTTTGAAATAGGCTTGAAAAGGATTGTAGGCGGGGCTAAAATCGGATTTGAATAGGGTGTCGAGGCTGTCTTTTGATAAATTGGCTAAAGATGTTTTTCGCAAACAATCACGCCACAAAGTAGCTAAAGAGTGATCGTTCAATATGCCAAACGACTCGCCTTTTTTGGCAAACTCGACTCGGTCGCTTACTACATTTCTACGAAATTCGTAATGTTTGGAAAGATAATTTTCCAACACCTCAAGCGTTTTGGGCTTGTATTTTTCAGAATCTTTGTCTAAATTTGCGCTCATTATTTGTAAGATTTTTTATGAAAATTCAACCATAAGCCCTTTTGTACGCTAATACATAAGGGCTTTCTTTTTGCACCGTTCAAAGAATTTTCGCTAAATTCTTTGCTTTTTGAGGCATTTTTGTCTATCTTTGCCATGTGATTTATATGAATTACGGGTTTATATGAATTACGGGTTTATGTGAATTACAGGTTTATATCTAAGCGTTACCTCAAAAATCCTTTGAAAACCCTTTGCAGAGTACAACTGCAAAGGGTTATTTTTTTTGTAAAGAAAATACTTAATAATTGAAAAATAAAGCCAAAAGGACAATTTCAATTCTATTACTCATTTTGGTAGGGTTTATTGGTTTGGAAAAATGGTTATTTGGGGTTTTGCACCGTTGATCTTTGCACCGTTTTTGGGCAAATCTACAGGCGTTTTTACAGGCTTATCCACGGGCTTCGTATTCGTTGCGGACTCCACTCCTTTTTTCTTTTTAGGGCGTAAAAAACCACTTTTGGGTACGTCATGATCACGGACTTTTTTTAAACTATTTTTACGGTTTTTGTGATTATCTCGGCATGGATTACTGCAAAACCTTTGCTTTTTGGCACTTGGCAAATAAGGCACATGGCACTCATGGCAATGGCGGACTCCGTTTCCTACTACATACGTAACCCGATCATCGAGTTTTTGTACCCGATCATCGGGCGTACTATTTACCCGATCATCGGGTAAATTTACTTGAGTATAGGGTAATTGTACCCGATCATCGGGACTTTCCAAAACCGACTCGATTGCAACGCGTTTCCTAAAGTACCAAACGAAAGCCATGACTACCCAAAACATGACCTCCAAACCTCCAAACACCCATGAAAAAGTAGTTTCGTTTGCTTGGTTTTCGCTTTGTACCTGCGCCAATTCCGTTTCTTTTTGGCTTTGTGTTTTGGCTAAAAACGCTTCTTTTTCTTGTAATAAAGCCTTTTCTTTCCCTACAATCCATGTGTTACCTTTCCACGTATTGCGGGCTTTGATGTCCTTTATTTCGCTTCGGATTTGGGAAATTTCTGAATCGTGTTTGGTTTCGACCGCAATCGGTTTTTCTGAATCTATGCCTAATTTGCCACCTCCTACGACCGATCCGTACATACTAAGACCTGACAAAAGAAGGGAAAAGGCAAAGAAAAAAGGCAATAGATCGGATTTGCCAATAGCAAAGGCTTGTTTGAACGTAGAACCCAAAATGTAGTATTTGGCGGTTTCGAGGCTTACAACACACGCAAAAGTTAGGGCAATCAAAAGGATCGGGTTTTTGGCTTTGGGGGCTAATAAACCCTCAAAAAAGGAAAATTCGCTTATGGCACTCGCTACTAAGAGGGCAAAACTGCAAAGGATAGCGAAATAATAAACAGGGGCATAATTTTCAAAAAAATCACTGTGCAAAATATCTTTTTTGGATTTTGCTATTTCGCTTTCTCTACCAAAAAGGGAAAAAACGCTACTTTTTACGGATTCATTTGCCAAATTTTTGGCATTTTCATTCAAATTTTTCATAAATTTGAGAGGTTTTTAATTAAAAAAATTACTGAAAAGTGGTTTTAAGGCTTGAGGGTGTTGCGATCACTTTCAAGCCTTTTTTTATAGGGCTTTTTCGCTGTCATTAATCAAAAATTCTTCAGGTGCAAGCCCTGTCAAGTCCTCAAATACTTTAGCATTGATCAGCGATTCGGGTTCAGTCAATTCGATCCCTTCTGCCAAAAGAAGTAGCTTTTGGGCTTTTTTTCTGCAAGGCAAATCACCCCATGCATAGAAAAGGATTGTTTCTGCCATTCTCATCATTTCGTTGCGTTCTGATTCGGGCAATGTTTCCAAAAATTCGCCTCTTTTTACGGATTCGGGCATCGACTTCCACAATTTGACAATTTCTAAAGATGGTTTGCTCATTGTACTAAAAATTTAAAAAGTGTATAAAAAATTAAAAATTAAGCCTTTTTTTCTTTGATAGCCTCAAAAGAACGCACGTTGGCGGGCTTCAAACGTCTTTCCAAAATTTCTTGAGTTTCTTGGATTACACGCTTTTCATTTACCCTTGCATAGTGTTTGGTAAGCGTGTTTTTGTCTAAATGCCCTGCCATGTAACTGACTGCTTCGGTAGTAAATTCGTATTCGTTTAGCATAGTTGTTAGGAATGTGCGCCGACCTGTTCGGAAGCTGTAATGTAGGGGCAAACTGCAAACCTCAAAAACAGATTTTAGGAAAGTATTGGCTTTGTCTTGGCGTTTGTTCCATGCTTTTTCGATCTGCCAATCGTATTTTTCCAAAAGCAAATTAGCCTCTGGTAGGATAGGAATAAAACAAGGCTGATCGTTCTTAAACCTATTTTTGTCTATAAAAGCAAGTCCGTACCTCTCGACTTTGTGTTGGGCTTGGTCGAGTTCCATGAGGTCGCTATAGTAAAGCCCTGTATAGCAACACAAAAGGAAAATATCTGCTACGATCTGCATATCTGCATTGCTAAAGGCATAATTCGCAATGCTATGCACCTGTTCGATAGTCAAATATTCGGGGGCTTTGCGTTTTACGGTTCGTTTTTCGACTCCCTCAAAATAGTTCGTATGGATTAAATCACGCATTAAAGGGTACTGAAAAACCCATTTATAGAAAGAAATTACTCGATTTGCCCGATCAGCACCTACCCGATCAAGTAGGTATTGGTAAAAGTTTTGGCAAAACTGTAAATCGACTCGGTGCAAGGGAAAATCGGGGCTTTTCAGTTCGTTTTCGAGGTAGCGTTTCATGTGCTTTAGCATACAAACATGACTTCGGAATGTGGATTTTTCTTTTTCTTTGTTTTTTTCGTTCAAAAACCATTCGTTTTGAATCGACAAAACCCTGTTTTGTTCCCTTACTTTGCCTGTGTAATGATCGACTAAAATAAAGGCATTAACAGGCTTGTTTGCCATGCGTAATTGACTATACAGACGCACCAATTCCGCTTTTATCCTTTCCAAATCCGCATGAACTGCCTTTGCATAGTCTGTAGTTTTGATTACTTCTTTTTTGCGAAAATCAAAAAGGGAACGGTGCAAACTATGCCCTGTAGAAAAGGGAGCGCGGATTTTGCCATGCGCCGCAACCACACAATAAATAATACCCATTTCTTTCTTTTTAGGGATCGACTTTATGGGCGTTCTGCGGGCTTTGCGAAACTTAGCAAGTTTAGGTTTCGACTTGGATTTGGGCTTGGGCTTCTCAAACCCTGACTCTTGGGGAGGAGGTTCATTTCGCAAAACAAGCCTAAAATAAATGCGAATTGCCTCAAAAGGCGTTCCTTTGGTTTTCATAGTAGTTCGGTTAAATTGACTTTAAAATAATCTGCAATGCGTTGTAATTCAATTACTTGCACGTTACTTGCCTCGCCTTTGTAGATTTGCCAAAAGCGTTTTTTTGATACACCTACAGCCTTATAAAAGTCTTTTTCAGGCTTAAAAGGAAAGTTGGGGCGTTCAAACTGTTTTATGATTTCGCTAATCTTTGACATAATCGTATTCGTTTTTGTGTTTCTAATACAGTGCAAATATACTACTAATAATTTAATAAACAAATAGTATTAGTTTTTTTTTAATCTATTATTTTAATTTTTATAATAACAATAGCTTGTATTTTTTAATTTTCAGTTGTTTAATAATCAATTATTAGTTTAGTAATTTTGCTTTATGAAAACAGTAATAGACAATATTAAGGCATTGCGTTTGGCTAAAGGCTTAAAACAAAGGGAATTAGCCCAAATGTTAGGCATTACAACTCAAGGTTATCAAAAAATAGAATCGGGCGAAAGTGATTTACCCTTGAGCCGTTTGGCGCAGATCGCTGAAGTGCATGGTGTAGGTGTGGTTTCGCTTTTTGAGGGAACTGAAGGCACTAATAAAGAAGATTTGGCACGTTTGGAAAAGCGGGTTTTGGAATTGGAAAGGGAATTGGATTTGGTAGTAAGGGAAAAAACTATAATAGGAAACGAAAGAGTATTTTTAGAACATGAAAGAGAAAATAGTATTTTCTTATTAGAATATTGTATAGAGGTTTTATCTGAACCTCAAAATGATTTTAAAAGAGAAAATCTTATAAACCTACTCAAATCGTATATAAAGGATCATGAAAAGGCATACAAGCCCATGAGTAGTTGGTTTAAAGAACTAAAGAAAATGGTAAAAAATTCCGATCCCGATTCGAAAGATGTAGAAAAATAAAATCTACAGTTTAGGTTTTGCGGGGCGGGTTTTGGTAGGGTTAGGTAGTAATTTGAGGAAAAAAAAGCAAGCTAACCCTACCATACGGCGGGGTTAGCTCCTAAAAAGGCAAAAAAAACTCGACCTAACCTCTGTATATACAGGGGTTAGGTAGGCACTTTTGGCTAAAGATGGGAAAAGTAAAATCTACAGTTTTTTAGAAATGATCGGGTGTGGGGATTTCAAGTTGTTTGCACACGACCTTACAAAGCATATTGGAAAGTTCTTTGTGGCGCGGTACGCTACTTTTTTTACCATTTGCCTTATTTGCCCAAATAGAATGATTACCTCCTTCACGCAATAGGTAACAATCGTATTTTTTGAGGTGTTTTAGAAAATCGACTTGTTTCATGCCGCAAACTGTAGGGTTCTTTTTTGGAAAGTTTTTTGGGCATATTCCTTTTCGAGTTCCTGCTTTTGGGTTTCCAATAAGAGGGCTAAAGCCTCAATCAAATTTGTTTGCAGTTCCTCAAAAGTTTGCCCCTGCGAAATGGCGGAAGGAAACTCCTCGATTTGCCCTACAAACCAACCGTTTTCATCTTGTTGCACAATAATAGTCAAATCTGCTTTTGTCATGGGAAAAAGGGGATTTTGTTAGGCAAATATAAGGAAAAGATAGGGAAAAAATGTCATTTGAAAACAGAAAAACAAACTATGTTTTTGCATTATTTCGCTATATTTTTGCACCGTAAAATACAGTGTGTAAGCATTTGGAAAAAAAACATAGCTAACTTATTGATAATCAGTAGGAATGTTCGACCCCTATATGTCCCATTTATTAGAACATTGATAATCAATAAGTTAGCAAAATTTTAAAAAGCCGATCCTTTTCGAAAAAAGGATCGGCTTTTTTATTTTCGTAGCTTTTACCCATAAAAACCCCCGATCCTGTGGGCGGAACTGGTGTTTTTTAGGGTAAAAAGAGCTTACAAATACCGCTTCAAAACCGCCTGTTTTTCGCCTGCCGAATTTCGTATAATTACCTCATTTTCAGTAATTCGCCTTTCCAACATTTCTATTTCGGAAATTAGTTTTTCTTGGATTTCCTGTAGCACGCCCTTCAGGGTGTAGCTTTTTATAACCACACCCTAAAGGGCGTGCTACAAATGTTTCCGTAGAACCGCCTGTTTTTCGCCTGCCGAATTTCGTATAATTAACTCATTTTCAGTAATTCGCCTTTCCAACATTTCGATTTTGGAAATTAGTTGTTCTTGGATTTCCAAAGGCGGAACGGGGATTTGGATTTGGTAAATATCATTTCTGTTGATACCTGGTACACCAATCCCAACTCTATTTTTTTCCAATTCTAAACTCAATAAAACATAATAAAAGTATTTCATTGAGGAAAGTAAAATTGGTTTTACATAAAAAGTTGTATCAATAGGATAACAATTTTTTTCAATATAAACCACTTTGCCTGCTGAACCTTTACGTCCTACAATAATTGCAGGTGCTTCTGTCAAAAATTCATTGTGATAGCCGCTAATTCCATTCGAACCCATTACAGGATATTCTCCTTCTATTCTTTTGGCTTCGGGAAGCCCTTTTCCATATTCTAAAATGAAAACATTTTCCATTTTTTTCATTTCAAAACCACTTTCAAACCAACTTTTTACTTTCCCCTCAATTTCCCTTTTCGCCTTTTCTACCGCAATTTTGGCGTTTTCGGTGGCTTGGTCTATTGCCTCACATTCCGAAACGATTTTTTCTTGAATGGGCAAAGGCGGAAGGGGAATTTTAGTAGCTCTCACCCTTTCACTATTCAGATTTTGCACCACGCCACCTGCCGCACTTGCAATGAATTGCTCTTGTGTGTCTTTGTATGATAGTATTTCATACAAGTAATCTTTATTTAGTTTTTCGCTAAAATTAGATAGCAAAAGCCAACCGTCATGTACACAACCCGAAATTTTCAGAATGTAAGGTCTGCCAAAACTCATAGAATTAGACAAAATAAAATCGCCTTCCTTTACAAAACGAGAAAGTTCTGCTCCTGCCTTTGTAATTTTTTCGGCAGTTTGGGTAACATATTTTGAGCCTTCGGAAACATCTCCTATTTTAATCCAATTTACGCCATCAGCATCAGTAGTCAAATATTTGTCAATCGGTCTTGGCGATGCTCCTCTTGCTATGTGCATTACATTTTCCAACTTCACCATTTCCCATTTACTTTCAATCGCCACCGTTTTTTTAGGCGTAAGCGAAAATGCTTTGTTAAAATCTTTGCGGGAAAAGTCTAATAAATCGGTCAAATGGGCGTAACTAACCAAACCTTGTAAGGTTTCTGAAAACCTTACAAGGTTTTGGTCTTTATTTTCCACAAAATTTTGAGCAATCCAATAACTGATTTTTTCCGCATTATTTCGGTTATTTGGGTCAAAAAGCGGAGTTTGAATATCATACACCGTTTCGCCTCCGTTGTATCTGATTCCTTCGCTATTTTTTGCCCCCGACCATTCGTAACCCAAAAATTGCTTTTGTTCCTTGCCGTCCGCAGGGCTTCGGACGAGCAAAACCTTTTGCGGATTGTGGTAGGCAAGCATAAAATAATAGAGTTTTTGCTGTTCTACTTTTCGAATAAAATCCAAAAGCATTTTATCTAATTCAGCTTGCTGTTCGCTTGCTGAAAGTTTTTTGAAATTTGGTTTTTTCTGCCAATTAACCGCTTCGGTACTTTTTTCGAAAGCCGTTTTGTATTCTTTGAAAATGTCGTAATTCCACAAACCTGCAAGGTTTTCAAAACCTTGCAGGTTTAAAATCATTTGATAATCTTCAAAAGGAATGTCAATATGTTCGCAATATTTTTTCAACACAGGCAAATCCTGATACATTCCGCCATTGCTTCGGATTTCGTCTTCTGCATTTTCAAAAAAATCTTGTGTTCTATTCCAAAAATGTTCGGCTTGTTCGGGATTTTGGATTTTTCGGCGCAAAAACAAAACGACAGTATTCGTACCTGTTTTACCAAAAGTTCCGCTACCGAGTTCGACTATGCTCACAAAATCAAAATATTTGAGTAGAATCTCACGAGTCTGAATGTGCATCGTGTCCGAATTGGAAAGGATCGAAGTAGGGACAATAATGCCCGCTACGCCCCCTTTTACGAGCAGTTGCTTGGCACGTTCCAAAAAGAAACATTGAATATTGTTCGTATTTTGGTTGATGTCTTGGTCTTTGTAAAGCGAATAGGTTTCTTTTTGTTCTTTGGAAATATTTTTGAGGAAACCTTCGACAGCAAAAGGCGGATTAGCCACCAAAATATCGATACTTTCTTCGGGTACTTGAATAATTTTTTGCTTAATTTCTTGCTGAATGGCATTGAGGGCATCACAATAAATGATATTAATTTCGTCTTGACCGTACATAAAAGCCGAAATTTTAGCCACTTTCGATAGCCTATACTCTTTTTCTACCCCAAAAACATTTTTATAATATTTTTTGAGGTCTGTTTGCAAAGGTTTGGCTTGGTCTTCCACATATTCTTTTTGTTCAATTTCTTGATTGATCTGCTGAATAATATAGCGGGCTTGCGTGGCGTATTCGGTCAGGAAATGCCCCGAACCGCAGGCATAATCCAATACTTTGGGCGGTTTTTCGTAGGTTTTGATTATTTTTTCGAGAGGTAGGGCATTGATAATAAACTTACAGATCGGAATGGGCGTAAAAAACTGCCCTTCGGATTGTTTGAAACCTTTATCCAAAAAAACTTCGAACATATCACTCAAAAACTGATTTTGCTGTTCGCCATTGAGTTGAAAATCTTGCCACATCTTGATGACATCGAGCAAAATTTTGGCATTTTGATAAAAAAGTTTTTGGTTATGTACCTCAATAAATCCAAAATCGGAATTGGTAAAATACTTTTGTTGTTTGAAAAGCCCCAAAATATAATCTCTGGTCGCATTTCTATCATTATAAAACGAAAAACCCTCAATTACTTTTTGGTTGTCGATGTAGGTAATCGTTTCGCCCAAATATTCTTGCATTCCCTCTTTGTAAAGCCTTTGTAACCTATCAATCAGATTAAAATAATTGTCGGCATATTCGCCTCGCCAATAAAAATCAAGGGCTTTTTCGTTGTGTTGGCTTTCGGTTTCATCAACAATCTTGCAAAGAAAAAGGCTGATCAATTTATCAAAAGCACTTTCTTTGCTCGATACGTTGTGTTCCCTTAACAGCGTAGCAAATTCGTGAAACTTGGTTTTGAGTTCGTTGGACGAAATATACCGCAAATCTTTAATCGTAATTTTTTCTTTGCCAATATTATACGCCTGAATATCGTTTTCAAAAATTCCTTTGGTCTGAAAATCATAGTGATAGGTTTCTTTCCAAACCAAAAAACGTTGCTCTACATTGGTGGCATCTTTATAAAAAAGGCGTTTGATTTCCTTATTTGCATCTTTTTCTACTTCATTTTGAATGTCTTTTATGGTAATCATATAATGTTCAACACGTAATTTTTCGTTTGAAAAATCCGAAGCATAAAGGCACAAAAACTGCGTTTCTGATATTTGTTGAGCATAACTAAACAGTTGTCCGCCGTCTTGTTGGGTTTCTTTCCAAGCCTTTGCAAATTCGTTTCCTGCCGTTTTGCACTCGATCAGTAGCAAGGGTTTGTTTTCTTGATTCTTGACCAAAATATCTGCACGTCCGCCTTTTCCTTCACGTCCAAGTTTCCACTTAGGTTCGAGTTCCAAATGTTTTGGATCATAACCTTTTTCCAAAAGCCGATGCACGCACTCAAAAACGACAAAATTTTCGGCTTGAGCAAAATTGCAAGTTTGGCGTTCATTGATAATCAAACCTTTATTTTCAGGATAAATCAATTCTTTTTTCCCAAAATCGACTTTCAAATACGCCTCTGTTTTCGAAAAATGTTTTTCAAAAATTTGGTTATTTTCTTCAAAACCAAACTGTTGTAAAAGGGTACGAAAATTTTGTTCAGTGATCATGGTTTGGCGATTCGGATTGTTAATTTCTTCTCAAAAATACTTCTTTTTATTGAAAAGGCAAATCTTTATGTTGGGAAAACGACCGAAGGTCTATCCGCTATCATCACTTTGTTGGGGATAAGTCCTCTTTTGTCGCAAATTTTCGTACAAGTTACCGCCATTTCATACCTTTGTTTGAGGGTTAAGTGTGCCATAATTTTATTTTTTATTTTGCAATTCAAAATAAAATTAATAATAGAGCCAGAAAAGCATTAAAATTTGACAGTCCAATACAAGATTTAATCAAAAATAAAATTGCATTTCAGATTTGAATCTGCGGTATAAAATTCACACGAAATCATATTTTTCCGATAAAACTGGCACAAGCGATTCAAATAAGCAAACAACACTAAGCGGATATTAAAAAAATTAGATAAAATATTTGTTTCTCAAAAAACAATTTCTACCTTTGCACCTCAAATTTTTGGGGAGTTCCCAAAACGTTCTTTTTAAAACAATTATTTAGGGGGAGATTTAGTAGTTCGGAAATAAAAAGACGGGCGAAAAATCGTTAATTAAAATCTTTTACACTCATGGCAAAAGAAATCACAGGATATGTGAAACTGCAAGTAAAAGGTGGCGCAGCTAACCCCTCACCACCTATCGGTCCTGCTTTAGGTAGCAAGGGTCTGAATATCATGGAGTTTTGCAAACAGTTCAACGCACGCACTCAAGACAAAGGCGGAATGGTACTCCCCGTATTGATTACGGTCTATTCCGACAAATCGTTTGAGTTTGTGATCAAAACTCCGCCTGCCGCTGTTCTTCTCAAAGAAGCCGCCAAAGTACAAACAGGTTCTGCCGAACCCAATCGTAAAAAAGTAGGATCAGTTACCTGGGATCAGGTTCGCAAAATTGCGGAAACCAAAATGCCCGATTTGAACTGCTTTACTATCGAGTCGGCAATGAGCATGGTTGCAGGAACAGCACGCAGTATAGGACTTACGGTTTCAGGCGAATCGCCTTTGAAAAAATAAGTATTTCCTATTTTTCAGACTTTTATCATTATTTTGCTACGCTAAATTCAGAAAAAACAATGGCAAAACTGACCAAAAAACAAAAAGCGGTTCTCACCAAATACGATAAGCTAAAAGAGTATTCTTTGGAAGATGCGGCGGCACTCGTAAAAGAGTTGAATTACGCCAAATTCGATGCTTCTGTCGATATTGATGTTCGCTTAGGTGTTGATCCACGCAAAGCCGACCAAATGGTTCGTGGAGTGGTAGCCCTTCCACACGGAACGGGTAAAGACGTTCGAGTATTAGTGCTTTGCAGTCCCGATAAAGTAGCCGAAGCCAAAGAAGCAGGTGCTGAACACGTTGGACTCGATGATTATATTCAAAAAATTTCAGACGGTTGGGTAGATATTGATGTAATTATCACCATGCCTACCGTCATGGCTAAAGTAGGTAAATTGGGGCGTGTGTTGGGACCTCGTGGTCTGATGCCAAACCCTAAATCGGGTACGGTTACTATGGATGTCGGCAAAGCTGTAAAAGAAGTAAAACAAGGTAAAATCGATTTCAAGGTCGATAAATCGGGAATTATACATACTTCTATTGGCAAAGTTTCTTTTTCGCCCGACAAACTCACTGATAACGTGCGTGAAGTATTATTAACGATTGCCAAATTGAAACCTGCTTCCTCAAAAGGAACGTATTTCAAAAGCATCAATATTTCAAGCACCATGAGTCCAGGCATCAAAGTCGATAAAACTTCGATAGCAGGTTTATAATTTTTAATTCTTGGCTTTTCTAAAACATTTTTACACAGAATTAGACCCATGACCAGAGAAGAAAAATACGCAATCGTAGATGATCTGACCGCAAAACTAAAAAATACGGAGTTCTTCTATATTACCAATACGGACGGAATGTCCGTAGCGCAGGTAAATGATTTTCGTAGAGCCTGCTTCCAAAAAGGTTTGGAATACAAAGTTTTCAAAAACTCTTTGATCAAAAAGGCTTTACAAAATCTTGATGCAGATTTCAATGATTTTTATAATAAAGGTGTTCTTAAAGGTTTTTCAGGGATTATTTTCTCTCCCGAATCCGCCAAAGAACCAGCCGTTTTGATTAAAGATTTCCAAAACAAAGGCAAAGACAGCAAATTGAAACTCAAAGGAGCTTCGATTAGTTTCGGTCTTTTTGTAGGCAACGACCAGGTGGATACACTTGTGGCTATAAAATCTAAAAACGAACTTATTGGCGAAGTTATTGGCTTGCTCCAATCGCCTGCTCGCAATGTCATTTCGGCTTTGCAAAGTGGCGGTCAAACTATCGCTGGTTTGGTCAAAACGCTTTCCGAAAAAGGTCAATAATGCTTCCATTGGCTCTAAGGATTTTTACTTTTATTTTCATTTTTGAATTTTAAAACATTTTAAACTTTTTATAGACATGGCAAATTTGAAAGAATTGGCAGAACAGTTAGTAAATTTGACTGTAAAAGACGTAAATGAATTGGCTGGTATTCTTAAAGATGAATACGGAATCGAACCTGCAGCGGCGGCTGTAGCAGTTGCGGCTCCAGCTGGCGGCGGTGCGGCAGCTGCGGCTCCTGCCGAAAAAACTGAATTTGACGTAATTCTCAAAGCAGGCGGACCTAACAAATTGCAAGTAGTGAAAGTTGTAAAAGACTTAGTAAACTTGGGTTTGAAAGAAGCTAAAGAATTGGTTGATACAGCTCCAAAACCTTTGAAAACAGGTATTTCTAAAGCTGAAGCTGAAGATATCGCTGCTAAATTGCGTGAGCAAGGTGCTGAAATTGAGATCAAGTAATTGGAACTCATACAACAGAAATGAAGCCGCCCTTTTTCTTACGAAAAGGGCGGTTTTTTTTATATTCAAACGACATGAAACATCTTTTTAAAAAACAAATTGAACGGCACATACAATGCCTAAAAAAACAGATTTTAAAAACAGAATTGCTCATCAATGCTGAAAATGAGTAAATTTTGTCTATTTTTGCCAGTAACCGAACTGAAAAGATACGCAAATGATAGTTTTTAATTTATTTTGGAAAAATATCTAATATAAGCGTTTTTCTTATTTTTTCCGTTTTCTATCTCGAAGAGGAGCTTTGTTGGAATTATTTGGTAGGTTTTGCGCTCATCATTTTAGCAATTTTTTCGTTTTAAGAAATGGTAAGAATCTAAAACTTATGAAAAATTTAGCGTTCTTGTTCGTCATTTTTTTTTACAGTTCATCAAAACTTATGGCTGATCAACTCCCTGATTTTCAGTCGATTACTTTTGATGTCAGGAGCTATGTCATCAAACCCGACAATGTTACCAAACAGACACTTAACCGTTTGTACGATTTTTTACTGGCTAATCCCAGCTATAATGTCCGTTTGGAGGGCTACTGTGATGTGCGGGAATTAAGCCAAGAACAGGAACTTTCCTTGCTTTCCTTGCAACGTGCCACTATTATTCGTGATTTTTTGATTTCGAAAGGCATTCCCAAATGTCGTTTTGTGGTTCTTTGGCGAGGCAGTGCCGATCCTGTTGCTTCGCATGATACCGAAGTACAACGCCGTCTGAACAGACGAGTCCAAATTTTTGTTTTTGTTAATGAATCTAACAACTTGACTTTCAAATATTTAACTCCTGAATACGAATTTCTTTTCGATAAAAAACAGCAAGCCATCGTTTTCGACCATACCAATTTTCAGCCCTATCGTATGAACCAAACCATTGCTTTTTTGAAAGAAGCCTTACAAAAAGATGCGGATTTGATTGTTGTGATTTGCGGTTTGGAAGGCATGGATTTTGACTTACAATCCAAAATTGATTTTCTCAAAGACAGCATCTTGCAAAGTATAAATAACCAATCTGTTTTTTTCCTGCCCGAAAATTGCCAAAATGAAACCATTTTGGTTCGTTTGTTCGATAAAAACTGTAAAGAGATTTAAAATTTTGGGAATGTCTGAATTATTTTGTATTTTTCGAAAAAAAAAACAAAATAATCATGACCGAATCTGTCGAAGTTTCTCGCCAAGTTGCCTCTATGCTCCTCGAAATTGGGGCAGTTAGGTTGCGTCCGCACGAACCCTACCAATGGGCTTCGGGCTGGTTATCGCCCATTTATTGCGATAACCGCCTCACACTTTCGTATCCACAAGTTCGCACTTTTTTGAAAAATAAATTCATGAAACTGGTTCGGCAGCATTATATTGACGTGCAGGTAATTGCGGGTGTAGCTACTGCGGGCATTCCGCACGCCGCTGTCCTTGCCGATATGCTGGCGCTTCCGCTTATCTACGTTCGTGCCAAAGCCAAAGAACACGGCACAGGAAGCCTGATCGAGGGCAAAATAGAAGCAGGTCAGCGGGTTCTGGTGTTGGAAGATTTGATTTCTACAGGAAAAAGCAGTTTGGCAGTAATCGAACATTTGCGTTCGGTTGGGGCAAAAGTCATAGGTTTGATGTCCGTTTTTAGTTATGAGTTCGAGGAGGCACACCGCAATTTCGAACAGGCAAAAGTGCCTTTTCACACCCTTTGCGATTACCCTACCCTTGTTGAGGAGGCTACAAAAAAGAATTTGATCAGTGTCGAGGATTTAGAAACCCTGCATTCTTGGCGAAAAAACCCCATGACGTGGAAAAGGTAATTTTATTAATATTTTTTAACAAAATATTTTTACAAAAACTTGCACAGTTCAAAAAAGGCGCTTACCTTTGTTACGGTAAATGATTAGGGCTTTGCTTTAATTATTTCTTTTCATAGCTGGTTGAAAGAACTTGAGGGTTGGGAGAAATCTCACCCTCAAGATTTTTTTTTATAAACCTTTTCCTAATTTTTAGCTTGAAAACGCCCTTTTTTCTATTCTACCTCTTTCGTTTCCCCAATCTTTTTCTTTTGTTCTTGTCCCAAACCCTTATTTTTTATTCTTTTTATTCCTCTTTTTTTTCCAAAAATGCTTTTTCCGTCCCTTTTTTGTCCCAAATTTTTTCGACTTTGTGCATTACTGCCGCAGGATATTTGGTCAATGACATTGCCGACCGAAAAATTGATCTGGTCAATAAACCTCAAAAGACTTTTGTGGGAAAAGACATTTCTGTTCGAAAAGCGTGGATTTTGTACGTTTTTTTGAATTTTTTAGGTATCATTTTAGGATTTTATGCCTCTTTCGAAATTGGTATTTTGCATTTTGTTTGCGCACTTCTTTTGTTTTTTTATTCCTTTTTTTTCAAAAAAAGGGTTTTGGTGGGCAATTTTTGCGTAGCAATTTTGGCAGGTTTGAGCATTTGGGAAATCGGAATTTTATTTCCTTTTTTTCCTACGAAATTATTTTTTTTGGGTGTATTCGCCTCAAATCTGCATTTTGTGCGGGAAATCATCAAAGACGTTGAAGACTGCGAAGGAGATCGGCAGTTTGCCTGTCGGACTTTAGCCAGCGTTTATCCTTTGTCGGTTGTAAAAATTTGGCTTTATGGAGGCTTAGTTTTTTGGGTGCTTGGGCTTTTTTTAGCATTTATGACTTTTCCTTCTTTAGCCGATCAACTCTATTTGGTGTTTTTATTGATAGGGGTTGTATTTTTAGGAATAAAAATACAAAAAGCAAATTCGAAAGCAGATTTTACAGGTTTGAGTTTTTATTGCAAAATAGGGCTGTTTTGGGGTTTGGTTTGGACGTTTATTGGTTGAGAAATACGATTAATCAATAATTTGTAAAACTATACACGCATTAGCAATCCAAAAAAATAGCCATTTATAGTTTTTGAAAACTACTAAATGGCTATCATTTTTTTATTTTACCAAAACCTTAATCATACTTTTTCTGCCTTCAATTTCGAGCAAATAGAGTCCTTTGCTAAGTTCAGAAGTTTTGAAAACGGCTTCGCTTTTCAGTCCATTTGTTCTAAAAATTTGCGTTTGCACATTTTGCCCAAACATATTGTATAAACTTACTTTTTGCCCGTTCAAATTGTTAGGCAAAATCACTGTAAATTCTTCTTGTGAAGGATTTGGGAACAATTTAAAATCAATTTCTAAATCGTCTTCTAAGCCAGTTACCAGAATTTCGAAACGATCATTGGACATAACCGTTCCACCTGGTGTAGTGATGCTAATTGTTCCAGAACTTGCGTTATTAGGTACAACGGCGGTGATTTGAGTCGCACTATTGACCGTAAATTGTGCAGACGACCTATCAAAACTTACTGCAGTTGCTCCTGTAAAACTCGTTCCTGTGATCACTACATTCGAGTCAGGGTTTCCACTTTTTGGCGAAAAAGAACTAATTGTAGGCATCAGTATGGGCGGTTCGCCAAGACCTGTAACCATCAAAGAAAAATTTTGTGAATTGTTTCGCAAAGTTCCTTTGTGGCTAACGGTAAGGGTATAAATTCCAGCAGGCACATTTTCGACATAAATTTGCTCTATATTATCGACCACATTATCGCCTTTTGTGGCTGCTTCATCAGGTTTTGCAGGATTAAGTTTCCAAGGCAAATCCAAGTCTTTTCCTGCGGCATCTTTAATTCTCAAATCCAAATCATTGACCAATCGAGGGGTTCGGTTATCTTTGGAATTTGCCTCGGCAGGGAGTGGATTTCCTGCGGGATCAGTCCATAAAATAGTTGCTTTCAATGATTTTCCGCCCGCTGTTTTGATTTCTTTTCTGAAAGTGCTGCCATTGTCCAGTTTTTCTTCGCTCCAAAAATGAGTTTTATCCGCATTATTTAGCTGTAAAATCATTTTTTCCACATTCAATAAACCCCAACCATACGAATAGTCAGGACCTAATGAAGTTCCGCATTCTTCAGCATTATGAATAGCCATTCCTTTCAAGGAAGCGGCTAATAAAAATTTGCCACTTATGTTTCTGTAATGTTGTTGCACCAAAAATATAGCCCCTGCTGCTCCCGGTGCAGCCATCGAAGTACCATCAACGGCTTTGTATTGGTCATCTCCTGTATCAATAGCCGAAAAAATCTGCACACCCGGAGCCACTACATCAGGTTTTATTCTGCCATCATCAATAGGTCCAAAAGAACTAAATTCACCTAATTTTACATCTGAAGCCCGAGTATATCCTGCATTAATTACTTCGATTGCCCCTACTTCTAAGGCATTTTTGGAAGTACTAGAACTTACTACAATATCATATTTTTTGCCACCCGCCTCATCTCTATCATTTCCCACCGCTTGCACAGGTAAATAATAAGGAGCTGCATAACAAAGTTGATCCCATTTTTGAGCTGACTCATCATAATAGCCTAATATCCATAATTCACTCGCTTCTTTGGGATAAGTAGCCCCATAAGAATGATTTGAAACCAACATTCCCTCGTTGGCTGCGGTAGCCATTTCTGCCAAATCATTTTCTGAATCGTAAGCGTCTAATTTTGCTTGCCATGCCATGCCTTTTGCTTCTGGATTTACGCCCTTTGCCATCATTGTTCCTGCCACGTGATTGGCGTGTTCGGCATTTCCGCTAGGTGCGGTGAATTTAGACTCGTCGCGCATAGTCATTCTGCCTTCGTATTCTTGGTGAGTCAATCGACCTGCACCTGGCTCCCACATACCCAATCTTGCACGAGTGGCACTTACTTCCATGCCTTGACCGTTCAAATTCAAACCTAAACTTCCGCCTGTCCACAATCTGTCTGCGCGAGTCGTTTTGGCAGAACCCAAGTTGGATCGTGAGGAATAATACACAGGATTCCCTTTTTTGTCAATGTGATGAATCCAATAATATCGTCCATCTCTGTATTCAGATATTTTCAAGTTACGTGCTTTTGCCACTCTGCGGATCTCCGCTTGTGCATCTTTGTACTCTTGTTCCCATTGGGCGGACAACTCCTTTAAGTCTTTTTTATCCGATTCGGAGGACAAGTCTTTGGTCTGCGCAAAGATTTGCAAAGCCAAAAACATCATTATGATTGCAAAAAAATATGCTTTTTTATGCAAGAAATTGATAGCTAAAAAGTCTGTAAAAATTATTTTCATGATTATTTAACATAAAAAAGGTTAAAAATTTACATTTATTCTGAAACAAATATAACATATATTCAATTTGATTCCAAAATTACATAAAAAAATCGCCCTATACTGGTTCGCACTGTACAAAAGATTAGCATTATTTAATTTTTTACAGAATTGGTACTATTTTATGATAGATTCCTACTGTACAATAATTATATTGTTATTATTGGACGTTTAATAAGCGCTTATTCGCATCAGGGCTTGAAAACAGACTACGAAATAGCTGTTTTCAAGCCCTGATGCGAATTATGATTTGTTTAGTCTATTTACTATTTTCTTGCTATTTTGCTAAAAATACTTTTGCTTTTTGATCTTAACACCCAAACAGCCCGCAAGGGCTGTTTGGGTGTTAAATTTATTTTTCATTCGGATATTCCTTGCGGAACTGTGTCCAGTAATCATTGATGGTACTTTTGACCTCTTTGTGCAGGAATAAAATACCTACCAGATTCGGAATGGTCATGCAGGCGATGGCAATACCTGAAAAAGTCCAAATAATGGTCGTATCGGTAAAAGAAGCCAAGAAAAAGCCAATTACATAAACTATTCGGTAAGGGACAACGGATTTCGAACCTAAAAGGTAGGTCATGGCGCGGTCGCCGTAGTACGACCATGAAACGGCAGTGGAGAAGGCAAATAATAGCAAACCTATCGACACAATGTATTTGCCCCAATCCCCAAAAATACCCCGCTTAAAGGCTTCGGTCGTGAGTTGGGCGCTGTGCAAGAGGGATTTTCCTTTGACCGTAATGCCTTCGGGTAGGTTGGCGAGTTTTCCTTCTTTTACTTCCAAAATTCCTGTAAAAGGCTGTTCGTTTTGTAAAATGACTGTGTTTTCTGCCAAAGAACGGGCGTGCAAAAAGGATATTTCGCCGAGTGCCTGCCCTGCTTCTACGTTTAGCCCGCCTGTATAGGCTTGGATTTTTTCATTTCGCAAGAAATGGGCAGAAAGTTTCTGGCGGTCTGTGTCTATTTTATCGTCAAATTTTCCGACAATTACCTGTAAATCGGTTTGTTGGAATTGGTTTTCAAATTTTTCTGACCATGCTCCCGAAGCCAAAACCGTTAGCCCTGTGAGGGTACAGATCACAATCGTATCGATAAAAGGTTCTAACAAAGCCACAATACCTTCCGAAACGGGTTCGTGGGCGCGGGCTGCGGCATGGGCTATAGGGGCTGAACCTTGTCCTGCTTCGTTCGAAAACAAACCACGATTTACGCCTCTATTAAAAGCATAGGCTATAGTTGCCCCTAAAAATCCGCCTGTAGCGGCAGAGCCTGTGAAAAGATCGGCAAAAATGGAAATAAACGAAGGAATAATATTCTGATAGTTATAGGCAATAACGGAAATAGAGCCAATAAAATAAATAATTGCCATAAAAGGCACTAATTTTTCGCTTACTTGGGCAATGCGTTGGATACCACCAATGATAATCAAACCCAAAATGTCCTGTAATGTAATGCGTAAAACCAAAGGTAGCAAACATGGAATTGGCAATGCTGTTGATTTGGGGCAAACTTCCTGTTCCGAACGAGGAAACTACAGTGGCAATGGCGAAGATAGTGGCTACTATTTTCCAATTTAGGCGGTTTTTCATGTAGTACATGGGGCCTCCTGCCATCGTGCCGTCTTCGGTTACTTCCCTGTATTTGTGTGAAAGGGTTACTTCGACAAACTTGGTCGTCATGCCCAAAAATGCGGTCAGGATCATCCAAAACAGAGCCGCTGCTCCGCCCAAGTGGATCGCCAAAGCCACCCCTGCAATATTACCCGTCCCAACCGTCCCCGAAAGTGCGGTCGCAAGTGCCTGAAAATGTGAAGTATCTCCCTGATCGCCTTCTTTGTCGTATTTTCCACGCACAATTTTAAGGGCATGACCAAAATACCTCATTTGAGGAAAGCCTAAATAAAATGTAAAAAATACGCCTGTGCCTAAAAGCAAAAGAACGAACCACGTTGATCCGCCAATGTAACTATCGATGAGTTCCAGAACGCTATTAAGGTCTTGTAAAAATTGTTGCATAAATCTAATGAAGTCAATGAGGTTGCTATTTTTTTTCCAAACGTACATTTTTTTCAGACCATTATCAAAAAAAAACGTTTTATTAAGTTAGGACTTACGCATTTTGCTCGTAATTGCTTAAAAATAACATTTTTTTGAAAAAATGTTATTTTTATAAACTCTTGATAATCAAGAACTAACAGTTCTTTAAGAACTGTTAGTTTTAAAAAATTGCGTAAGTCCTATAAGTGTTTCTTTACAAAAATATTAAAAAATTATGGAAATACTAAGAATCGAACAAATTGAAAAGCAATTTCCTAATGAATGGGTTTTGATAGGAAATCCTATTATTCAAGATACCAAAATTCTGAAAGGCGAAGTTTTGTTTCATAGCAAAGACAAAAAAGAGGTTTGTTATTTGGGCTTAGACACCGCTGCTACACATACCACGATTGATAGCAATGCACTTTATACTCAAACTAAAATGGTTTTCACGTAAAAACGAAGTTCTTGTTCGTTTCTGTGGCGAACAAGACTGTTCGCCTTACAAATCCATTTTTTATTTACGCATTTCGTTTGTTTGCCCACCAGTACAAAGGCGGAATGAGCATGGGGGCAAAAAAGAGAGTGCTTGTGAGTCCGCCAATAATGACGGTTGCTAAGGGACGCTGCACGTCCGAACCGATTCCGCTTGAAGTTGCGGCAGGAATCAGCCCAAGAATTGCCAAAAAAAGGATAGAAAGCAAGGCTCGTAACTGTTCGATGGCTATGTGGCTAATTTGCGAACGGCTCATGCCCAAACCCGTCGAACGGTTCAGGGCGGAAACCAATAAAACTCCTGCCATAACCGAAATACCAAAAATACTCACAAAACCTACACCTGCCGAAACATTGAAATAAAAACCTCGCAAGAGCAGAGCCGAAATTCCGCCTGTGAGGGCAAAAAGAATACAGGTCATGGTAATGAGTGTATCCCGAATATTGTTGAAAAGGATAAAAAGAAAGACAAAAACCAAGATAATGGTTAGCGGAATGGTCAAAAGCAACTGTTTGCCTGCCCTTTCGAGGTTTTCATACTGCCCGCCATACACAATTTCGTAACCTTTTGGGATTTTAATTTTTTCGCCTATTTTTCCTTTCAATTCGCCTACAAAGCCGCCCTGATCCCGCCCCCGAATATTGGTACGAACCGTAACCATGCGTTTGCTGTTGTAGCGGTAAATATTGGTTTGTCCTTCAATAAAATTTACATTGGCTAATTGGCTCATGGGAATCAGCGAACCATGCGCAGACGTAACCAATAGTTTTTTAATTTCGTCTATATTATTCCGAAATTGGGGCAAATAACGAATAATAATATCATAGCGTTTTGTTCCGTCATATAATACGGAAATATTTTTACCGCCTATTGCCGCCTCGATCATGTTAAGCACATCAGCCACATTAATTCCGTAACGTGCCACGTTTTCTCGGTTAATTTTGATCGCTAATTGTTCCTGCGGCCCCTCTTGCTCTATATTTACCGACTCGCTTCCCTCCATGCCTTTGGCTATCAGGGCAATACTATCGGCTTTTGCCCGCATCATGGTGAGGTCATCACCAATGATCGAAACAGCCAAATCAGCCGCACTTCCTGTAACAATTTCCATTACCTGGTCGATAATGGGTTGCCCCGAAGAAAAC
>JAAFHK010000128.1 GCA_013297565.1 Cytophagales bacterium | reverse complement strand
TGTAATGATCCATGCCACCCGAAAAACGGTCTTCGAAACTACGAATTTCGCCTTTATCACCCCACACAATTTCGTAAGTTCGGTTCGAAAAAAACGGAGGATCGATATAGATCAGATCAACGCTTTCGGAAGGCAATTTTTTCAGGACTTCGAGGCAATCCCCTGTGATGAGTTGGTTCATAATGGTAACACGCCCTTTAGGGTGTGAATTTAGGTAAATAATTTAGCCACACCCTAAAGGGCGTGCTACAGTTTTTTGCGAAAGTAATAATTTTTTTGGAAAAAAGGGAAAACAGCACCGTAGGTGCGTTATCTTTGTAGCAAAATAATTACTCACGAAATACGGAACGCCGTATGCGTAAAATCTTATGAAGCCAAAGATTTCACGCCTACGGCGTTCTTGAGAAGATTTGATTTGTTTTTCTACAAAGATTTCAGCCCTAAAGGGCTTTTTTACTTTAAAATCTTGTCTTTGGCATCAAAAAACAGGTTTTTATCAATCGATAATTTTTGGTAAGGTTTTAAATTATCCGTACTCAAAAAAATACCTTGAATAGCAGAAAGCGGTAGTATAAACAGATTTTCAGGTGAATTTGGCTCGCCTCCTATGCCTAAAATAACAAAAACAGGCATATTTTTTTCCTTTTGAAACTTTTGATACACTTCTATCTGCTTTTCTTTTGCCCATTCAATGCCGTTTTTATAAAAACTTTTGCGCCATTTACATTCTACAGCAAAATTTTCCTTCATTTCTTTGTGTGAAAACACAATTTCCATATCAGGGTAAGTGTTGCTTGTGGCATACACTCCTTGCACATATTTATCACCACGCCATTCCTTGATGTTGAAGTATTTTTTATCAAATTTTAAGGCAATATATTCCTCAAATTTTCGCCCTTTATCCGCACTTTCTTTAGGTTCAAGATTTACTTCAGTACTAACTTGTTCTTTTTCAGGCTGTTCAGAAACTGCCGCTGAAGGTTCGCGACTATCGGTTTTGATTGCTGTTTCTTGATTAACGGGATTTATTGAAGTTCTTTCAGAAACATTTTTTTGAAAGAAAGTAAGGTAAAAACCTGTGGCAAGTACGCAAAAACCAATCATGATGAGTAGGATTCCCATTTTTTTATTCATAAAAATTGATAGAAATTTTGTTTGAGGCAAAAGTAACAGATTTGTTCTCGATTTTACAAATACCATTTAATAATTTGCTAAAAACTCCTCGAAAACTTCAAACTTTGCCCCTTGTTTTTCTAATCTCTTTTGACTTACTTCGATAGCTTTTTCGCTTTCATCAATCCCAATCCAATTTCGGTTTAGTTTGTCCGCCACCGCAATCCCGCCGCCCAAAAAGCAATCCTAAACGATATGGTGAAATGTTTGATGATTTTTTGAAAAAATTTAGGCATTGCACAAATTGGTATAGCAAATTCTCACATCAATTCCGTTTTAACGATATGTTTTAAGGCTTTTAGCATTCGGAAAATATCAAAAAGTTCTTCGTCATCGGCTTTGTAATCACTGCTAATGCAGTATTTTGTGCCTTCCAAAACCATAAAATTCCACAAAGTACCAACCACATACAAGCCATAAATGGGTTTTGTATTTCCGTTCATTTCCTGCACCACCAACATCGCCGCCAAAGTCTGCGCATCGGGATTTCCCTCATTATCTACACTTCTTTTATATTCGTGCATACAAAAAAAAGGCATATCAGGATCACGATAACCCATTGCCACCATGCCATCAACAATGCCCGAAAGTTCATATTCGCCCACCACACCTTTTAAATATCTTTCCAAAAAATAGCCAATGGTTCGATCATCAAAACCCACCGTCATGATCACAGGGCTGATAAATTTATTTTCCAATTCAAATTCGTTCCAACCTTTTCCGCCCCATTGAAGCGGTTTTTGCAAATGATTTAAGGTTTGGGCTTCGAAATCTGAAATGTCCATTTTTGTGGCTAAGTTCTTCCAATCCGATAATTTCTGATATTCAGTGTTTAGAATTTCAATTAATCCAAACGTTTTATTGAGTTTGCTAAGTGTCCAATCCCTAAAATTTGCGGTTTTCATATTCTTTATATTTTTGCCAAAAATACAAAATTTGAGAACAAAAGCCTGAAAAAATTTGATTTTTTCAGGCTTTTGTTCTCAAATTTAAACCTTACACGAAATAAAAATCACACTTCATATAAAACTTTCTATTTTACTTTTCCCTCAACCAAGCCATCGATTTCAGCGACAAATCCAAAAACATAATTTTGGCATTGGCGTTGCGCTCGATGTGTCGATACGATTCGTTAAAAGCCAAAACAAAACGGTCAATATTGCGTTCGTGAATAAAAACGTGGAATTTTTGGACAAAATTTAAGCCTTCATTTTCCAAATGTATGCCTTTTTCGCCTACATAACGGTACAAAAACGATTCTCGAATCATGGTCAAACCGTACTGAACAAAGGCTTTTTGGTTTTCTTTGGTTAGCGTCCCAAATTTTTCAGACCATTTGACCAAAAGAGCCAAATCTGCACGATAACAATCCCGCATCCAATCCCTGAACATGACTTGTTTGTCGTCTTGGGCATCTTGGCTTAGGCGCAGCGCTTCACCCAAATTCCCCTCTGCCAAAAGCGCTACCTGTGCCGCTTGTTCGGGAGTTAAACCTTGCTTTTCGAGGTATTCACGCACTTCTTCGTCCGTAAAAGGGCGCACATTTAGCATTTGGGTTCGGGACAAAATAGTTGCGAGCATACGATCCACACTGTTCGAAACCATGAGAAAAATGGTTTTTTCGGGCGGTTCTTCCAAAATTTTCAGGATCGCATTCGCCGCATTGACGTTCATAAGTTCGGGCAACCAAATAATCAGGGTTTTGTATTGCCCTTCGTAAGCCTTTAGGCTAAGGTTTTGGATAATATTTCGCCCTTCCTGCACAGGAATCAGGCATTGTTTGTTATCGGCTTCTATAAATTTTGTCCAATCGTAAAAACTCGAATAAGAACTTTCGCCCAAAAAATTACGCCATTCCTTTAGATAGGCTTCGCTTCCTGCCTTGTCTTTGCTGGTGAAAGTAGGGAAAACAAAATGCAGATCGGGGTGAATGAGTTTGTTATATTTTTGACAAGCATTGCATTTTCCGCAGGAATCGGCTGTTTGCTTGTTTTCGCAGTTCAAAAACGTAGCATACGCCAAAGCCATCGACAACTGCCCGCCGCCGTCTTTGCCCAAAAATAATTGTGCGTGGGCTACGTGATTGCGCTGGTAAGCATTTAATAAGGTTTGTTTGACTTCTGTCAAACCTATAATATCCGAAAATTGCATAGGCAAAAGTATCATTTTTTTCAAAAAGAAAATTTTTTTTTAAAAAAATTCGTTTAATTTCCTAATTTTGGCACAAATAGAAAAGCATTTATCAAGCATGAAAAAACCTTACATTATTGGCATTACAGGTGGAAGCGGTTCGGGAAAAACACATTTCTTGAATGGGCTTATGCGGGCTTTAATACCCGATCAGGTCTGTTTTATTTGTCAAGACAATTATTACAGGCTACGAACCGAACAAGAAACGGACGCAAACGGTGTGCAGAACTTCGACAAACCAGAATCCATTGATCATCAGGCTTTTGCACGTGATATTAGGGCTTTGCAAAGCAATGAAACGGTCGAACGGCTCGAATATACTTTTAACAATGAGGCAAAAAAGCCCAAAATGCTGGTTTTTGAACCCAAACCTATTGTTATTATTGAAGGAATTTTTGTGATGTATTTTTCTGAAATAGCCAAACTTTTAGACCTCAAAGTATTTATAGAAGCCGATGATTTTTTGAAACTCAAAAGGAGAATTATTCGAGATAACAAGGAGCGCGGCTATGACCTCGAAGACGTACTCTATCGATATGAACATCACGTAATGCCCGCTTATGAACGCTATATCAACCCTTTGAAAAAACAGGCAGATTTTATTATTCCAAACCATTACCATTTCGAGAGGGCTTTGGAAGTCCTTATCACATTTATTCGATGTCAATATGAAAGCAGATAAATTCGCAGTAATAGGATTAGGCAATTTTGGTATGTCGGTTGCCCGCAATTTGGCTTTTCGGGGGGCGGAGGTATTGGCTATCGACCGCGACCTTGAGAGAGTAGATATGCTCAAAGACGAAGTAGCCTACTCCGTAGCGCTCGACTCTACCGATCTCAAGGCGCTCATGTCGCAGAATATTATGGAAATGGACGCTGTTTTAGTGGCTATTGGGGAAAATATAGAGGGGCTTCTGCTGACGACCGTTTTACTTTTGGAACTCAAAACCAAACGCATTATTGCCCGCGCCGTGAGCGCCCAACAGCGCATTATTTTGGAAAAATTAGGCGTAAAAGAAATTCTTTCGCCCGAAGACGAAGTAGGTTTGATGGTTGCCGAACGGCTTTTGAACCCCAATATGAACTCTTTTATGGCTCTTCCTGACGAATACCAAATAGTGGAGATCAAAGTTCCCAAAAAAATAATCAAAAAAAGCGTAGGCGAAATCAATTTCGAGGATCACTACCAGCTTGATCTCATTGCGATCAAACGCCGCTACGAGGAATATGAGGACAATAGGAAATCTATTGTGGATCATGTGGTCAAGCGCCCCAACGAAAATACCATTATTGAGGCTTCGGACGTGGTAATTATTTTGGGAAAATCCTATGATATTGAAAAATTTGTCTTGGCAAATAATTAATTTCTAATTTATTTGTCTTATTTCTTTACTTTTACAAAAATTAGGCGTAGTTTTTAAGCGCGCCTTGCCTTATGGTATTTTTGTAATCCATAAAGAAAAATTAGTAACTAAAAAAAATCATAATCTACAAACAATTATGCCCGAAACAACTATTTCCTCATCAGAACACACTGTTAATGAGGGTTTTAACGAAAATACTTCGCAAGAATTTTCCTTGCCACCCGTTGCTCTTACGCGCCAAGAGCGCCCACAGGATCGGCAGGGAGATCATACCCGCACCAATGAAAATTTTTTGGAAGGTGAAAGTGCTGTTCGAAACATCACGATTAAGAAAATTTATTTCTATTCAGGTCCCAATTATTATTTGTCGCGTGCCTGTGTGGTTTTTAATATTAACTTCTCCCCTATTGTAAAGGAAATTAGCCTTTTCAAAATGAAAATGGCGATTGTAGCGCGCTTTCCTGAAATTGCTGATCTTTATACCAAAGATTTGCCCGAACTTTTTGCACAAGCCTTGCTTTTTACCCAAAAAATGGGAATTAATTTGTGCATTGATAAATATGATGTGCTTGATGATGACGAAGAACACTCGATAGCCATCGAATATTTGGACGAATACGTTGCCGAAGATGCGATTTATTTCGTGGCGCAGTGGTTCGAATCTATTGCCAATCCGAAAATTCAATTTAATTTTTCTGCCAAATTCCGCCAACTTCAAACCAACTTTGATAAAAGTTTATTTGGTGGTCCTACGATTTATTCCTTAATCGAGGCAGGTTTTAGATTGGGCGTGCCTGTGAATTATTTGAAAATCGAAAATGTTTTTCAATGGGGCTACGGCAAAAAAGCCATTCGCGGGCGTTCGACGGTGCTTGATGTTGATGGCATCAAGGATACAGAATTTACGCAACTCAAGGACGCTTGTAAGGATTTTCTCTTGTCTTGCGGCTTCCCAACTCCTATCGGAAAAAACTGCTACAGCATAGAAGAAGCCATCGCAGAAGCCCAAAATCTGGGGTTTCCTGTGGTTGCCAAACCGCTGGCGGGACACAAAGGACAGGGCGTAACAACAGGGATTCAAACCGTTCCTGAATTACAAATTGCTTTCCAACGAATCATCGAGTATCATCAAAAAAATAGTACACCGTTTCAGGGTTGTATAGTCGAACAGCAAATTTACGGCAAAGATCACCGTTTGCTGACCATTGGAGGTAAATTCATAGCGGCGCTGGAGCGCGAACCTGCTTTTGTGATTGGGGACGGGATCAATAGTATTATCGAGCTGATCCGCATCGAAAACGAAACGAATCCCAACCGCAGTAGTAACAGCCGCGCACCTTTGGCGAAAATTGCGATTGATCAGGATTTGCAGGATTATTTGGTTTTGCAAAATTTGACTTTGAATAATGTGCTTCCTGACGGCGAAAAAATTTATTTGCGCCGAGTGGCTAATATTTCGGCGGGCGGACTTTCGACCAATGTTACGAGCATTATGCACCCAAATAATGTGAAATTGGCTGAAGATATTGCCAGTTTTTTCAGGGTTACTTGTATGGGAATTGATGTCATGACTGATGATATTTCAAAACCTTGGCAAGAGGGCAATTTTGGGATTATCGAGATCAATGCGGGTCCTGGGGTTTATATGCACCTCTCCCCTGCTCATGGCGGTTCGATAGATGTCCCTGCCAAACTGATCGGACACTTTTTTCCTGAACCCAAAGCCGCCCGTATTCCTATTATTATTGGCAATAATTTGTCTTTGTCATTTGTACAGATGCTTTATGCCAAATTACAAGAAATGAACCCAAAAATGCGATATTTTGGGGCGGTAGTGGCAGAAGGAGCTTTCTTGAATGGAAGTTATTTGGTCAAAAACAAACGCCACGACCAAAATGTGGAAATAATTCTGCGTCATATTGGTTTGGATTTTGCCGTTTTTTCTCATCACCGCGACGATATTCACGACTACGGAATTTATCATTCGGGGGCTGATATTGTCATTCTTGACAATCCTAATTATGCAGAACGCACGCTGGAAAGGGAACTGATCAAAGGCGGATACCTGATCGATGTCTATCCTGATCGTATCGAACTACTCGATTCTGAACAGGCTTTGGGCAATTTTCCGAAGGAAGGAAAAAGCACCGAAGAAAAACTGTTGGAAATCATTACGCCTTTGCTCGAAGGTTTGATGAAAAAATATGAATAATTGGGAATTTTAAAACCCTTAAAACGCCTCATGATTAGGAAATCATGAGGCGTTTTGTGTAAAAATTTGATAGCCACAAAAACGAAGAAGAACTTCGTTTTTACCTGAAAACCATTTTAGCTTGAGCATCATTTGCCTGTTTTTCCTTATCTTTGTGCAAACCGAAAACCAACAAAGATTATGGCGTTTAGTGATTTTAAAAGCACCTTTGAGGTAGCTGAAAAATATGCAATAAGTATCAAAAATGGTCATTTTTTGCCCAAAAAGGCATCTTTACCTCTGCCTGATCTTTTTCTGAAAGATTTAGCCTATTCTTTCCGAATCAAAAAACCGAACCCAAGCGAAATAGCCATTGCTGAAAATTTTATTTCGCCTATGATGCGGTTTGTTGCCCAAAACACCCACATATTATGTTTTGGAGTCGTGAGTTTGAGTTACGAGCAGATGATTTTTTGTATGGAAAACCCGATTATTTATTTTCTTACACACTCGATCCCGAAGAAATCAGACGAGATACGCCCTTGGTATGTGTAGTAGAAGCCAA
Organism: Cytophagales bacterium; assembly: GCA_013297565.1. Taxonomy (GTDB): domain Bacteria; phylum Bacteroidota; class Bacteroidia; order Cytophagales; family Thermoflexibacteraceae; genus JAAFHK01. Next base: position 2,660 of record JAAFHK010000128.1, on the reverse strand, counting down.
AATTGACGATTTTGTGTATGCTTGGGGACAAACCCTTGCAGAAATGCTGGCTATCCAAAAATTAGGTTTTGATTTTCCAATTTACGGTTGGACAACGAACGGGGATATTTGGCAATTTGGGAAATTGGAAAAGCATATTTTCGTACAACACACCGAGTCATTTTCGATTGCTACAAGTCCTGAAAAAATAGCGGGCATTTTAGATTGGATTTTTACCGAAGCGGTGCGCCATGCGGAAGATTTTTTGGCAAGAAAAGCGTAATTTTTGGTGTAGGATTTGTTTGGGAAAGGATTAACAAATTATCTATATTTGCAAAAAAAATTATTTAGTACAAGTTATGGCAACTTTAGCAAGTGGGTTTAGGGACAAGGCAGTTTGGCAGAGATTAGACTCGGTTACGGTCGGACTTTTTGTAGTAATGGTGATCGTGGGTTGGTTAAATATTTATGCGGCAGTCTATGACCCAATCCGTCAGGACGGATTTTTAGATATTTTTCAGTGGCAACTCAATTCGGGCAAACAGTTGCTATGGATTTCGCTAACAGCCTTTCTGATTATATTTATTACTTTTTTCGAGTTCAAGCTCTTTGATGTTTTGGCATATCCCGTATATGCTCTCTCTATCTTGCTTCTGGTTTTGGTTATTTTTTTTGGGCGCGAGGTGGCAGGTTCAAAATCTTGGTTCGATTTGGGTTTTGGTCGTTTCCAACCTGCCGAAATTGCCAAAGTAGGTACAGCCTTAGCGGTTTCCAAATTTATAAGTACCATGAACAAACCTGTTTCGAGCCTCAAAATGCTCATTCCCTTGCTCATGCTTATCGGTTTGCCTTTAGTGATTGTGCTTTTGCAAAATGAAACAGGAACAGCTTTGGTATTTACGGCATTTGTGATTGTATTTTATCGGGAAGGTTTGCCCCAATATTTAACAGGTTTGGGCTTAATGACTGTGATTGTATTTATTATTGGGCTTTTGGTCAAAGAAACGCAAGTCGTTTATGCTATTTTTGGGATTTTGATCGTAGGTTCTATCATCAATTTGCTTATCGAACGCACTTGGGGAAATATAGCCAAATTACTCATGGCAATAGGTTTGGCTATCGGGATTGTGTTTGGTTCGAACGTTTTTGTCAATCAGGTTCTCAAACCCCATCAACAAGCCCGCATTAAATCCTTTTTTGACCCAAATTACGACAAAAAAGGGCAAGGTTTTCAGGTTGCCCAATCCAAAATAGCCATCGGATCGGGTGGTTTTTGGGGCAAAGGCTATTTGGGGGGTACGCAAACCAAATTCGATTTTGTGCCTGACCAGCATACGGATTTTATTTTTTGCACCATTGGCGAAGAATGGGGCTGGTTTGGGAGTTTGGTAATGATCGGGCTGTTTGTTAGTTTGTTTTTGCGGCTTATTATTTTGGCAGAACGGCAGAAAGCAAGTTTTTCGAGGGTTTATGGTTATTGTGTGTTTTCGGTTTTGTTTTTCCATTTTACTATCAATATTGGTATGACCATTGGCATTTTTCCTGTGATTGGTATTCCCCTACCCTTCTTTAGTTACGGAGGTTCGTCTTTGTGGTCTTTTACTATTTTGCTTTTCATTATGCTCAAACTCGATGCTCACCGCACGCAACTTATGGGAAGAAATTAGCGGTTTTACAAAAACAAATTTCCAAACGTAAATCATTCTATACTAAAAACTGTATAACCTTATAAGGTCTTTAAGACCTTACAAGGTTGAAAATCAATATTTTACGAAAATAAACATTTTCTAAAGGTTTTGGGTATAATAATAAACACATTGGCACAAGACAAGTCTATGCTACAGGCTTGTTCATAAACTTCTATTGTATAAAAGAAAAACGGAACAGCATTTTTTTAGAAATGATGTTCCGTTTTTTTTATTTCAAAAACCGAAATCCAGCACTACTGATCAAGGTAATGCCAAAAATACTGACCCAAAGCACATCAAAACCGAATCTGTCGGCGATCTGTGTGCCAAAAGTAGGGGCTAAAATGTGTGCTAAAGAATACACCATCGTATAAGCCGCTATATAACGCCCGCGATTGTGCGAATTCGAACGCGCCACTACATAGGTATTCATAAAAGGCATCGTCAGAATTTCACTCATAGTTAGCGAAAAAAGGATAAAAACCCACCAAGCATAACCATTTACGACATTGAGAAGCAGATAGGAAACACCCACAAGCAAAGTTCCCAAACTCATCAAGCGCAAGGGCTTGAAGCGGTCGCCCATTTTATAGACTATCAACATTTCGAACAAAAACACAAAAAAACCATTGGTAGCGATCATCAAACCAATATGGGCTTCAGGAATTTGAAATTCTTTTCGCCAATACAAAGGCAGGGTGGTAAAAAACTGGAAAAAACACATGGCGAACATGGTCGAGAAAATCAAAAAAACGACAAAAGTTCGATCTCGATAGGGTGAAGCAACAGGCATTTTTTCCGTATTTTCGGCATTTTCTTCATGCTGTTTGGCGGCTTTTGCTCCCATTTTTCGGAACAAAAAAGCAAAGAAAATTCCTGCAATAAGGCAAGTCAGTCCGTCCGCTACAAACAGCAAAGAATAGTTATAAGAAGCCAAAATTCCTCCCAAACTGGGTCCAAAAGCGTAACCCAAATTGAAAGCCAAGCGATTGA